>JBBSKK010000283.1:0-5198 GCA_038256395.1 Cytophagales bacterium
CCCCCTCGCCTTGCATGTATTAGGCCTGCCGCTAGCGTTCATCCTGAGCCAGGATCAAACTCTCCATGGTAAATATTAAAAAAAACAATTGTGGCCGGTTCCTAAGAACCGGGCCTGTCTGTCTGCGCTCGCACTTTTCTGTGCTTCTCTCCACCATGTCAAAGAACGTTGCCCCGGCCGATGCCGGGACTCGCGGGCCGCTGTCTTTCCAGCCGCCCTCCCCGTTTTGGGATTGCAAAGGTGCAAGGTTTTTTTTTAATGACCAAACACATCCAAGAAATATTTTCTGGGGGAAGACCTGGAGACTGATTGTCAAGGAGATTTGATTTGAAAAAAAAATTGGTAGTGTATTAAAATGTATGCTTGATCATAGAAAAGCGCAGGAGCGCCCTACCTTTGCAGAATGTCTTACGTTCATGTCAGAGATGAAGGCTTATCAGAGATGAAGGCTTACATTTGGCACAAAAACGCCGTTTAATCATGGCATACATTCTGTTTACACTACCAAAAAATTATGGCTGTTGAATCAAAGATAACCCGGTTTTCTCTATTGCTTTTCTTTTCTGTGGTTGTAACAGCACTAGCTGTGGGTTTTAATCGCCCTGCTAACGTTTCTAAACTTTCTCACGAACCCCTACCCAATATCCTCCTCATTTTCGTCGACGACCTCGGTTGGGCCGACCTGAGCAGCTACGGCAGCGAATACTACGAAACACCGAACATCGACGCCCTGGCTGCCGGAGGCGTGAAGTTCACGGACGCCTACGCGGCGGCGGCTATCTGCTCGCCTTCGCGCTCGGCCCTGATGTCGGGTAAGTACCCCGCCCGCACGGGCATCACCGACTGGATTCGGGCTAGTTTCCAGAACGCCGAGGCGCGATACGGCGGTAAAAGCAAGCAGGAGTACGAACGGGATTTGACCCAAAAGCTGATCGTGCCGCCCATTCCGTTCGAGCTGCCGCTTTCCGAGAAAACCACCGCCGAGTACCTGAAAGAACAAGGCTACTTCACGGCATTCATTGGCAAGTGGCACCTGGGATTGGAAAGCAACTATCCCGACAAGCAGGGCTTCGATGTCAACATCGGGGGCTGCGATTTCGGTCAGCCGCCTTCCTACTTCGATCCTTATGAAAACGCCAGAACCAAGGGAATCCCGACCCTGCCGCCGCGTAAAACGGGCGAATACCTCACCGACCGCGAGGGCGACGAGGTTATCGGCCTCATCCGCAGCCATAAAGACAAGCCGTTCTTTATTAACTATGCCCCCTACGCCGTTCACACGCCGCTGGGCGGCAAGCCGGAACTGGTGGCCAAATACAAGGCCAAAGCAGCCGCGAAGGGCCAGGGTAATCCGGTATATGCCGCCATGATCGGGAGTCTGGACCAGAACGTAGGCCGCATACTTGCCGAACTGAAAGCGCAGAATTTATTGGAAAATACGCTGGTGATTTTCACCTCCGACAACGGTGGCTTGGAAGGGAGCCCACAAAATCCGATTACAAACAATCCGCCCTTCCGCAGCGGTAAGGGCTTTCCCTACGAAGGCGGCATTCGGGTGCCGCTGATTGTGAGTTGGCCGGGGCAGATTGCGCCGCGCGTGTCGGGTGGTCAGGCGATTACGATGGATATTTTCAATACAATCCTGGAAACGGCGGGAGCGCAACCCGACCGCGCCATTCCCAACGACGGCATAAGCCTGCTGAGTCATGTGCTTACGGGCAAGCCACTACCGACGCGGGATTTGTTCTGGCATTTTCCGCATTATCGCTACGAGGAGGTGACGCCCTACAACATTGTCCGCAGCGGCTACTGGAAGCTGATCCACAACTACGAAGACGACTCCGACGAGCTTTACAACCTCAAAGACGACATTGACGAAACCCGCAACGTGGCGGCCCGGCTGCCGAAGAAGCGGCAGGAACTACGGGGAAAACTGGACGGCTTTTTGGAGCGGACAAGGGCAAAAGTGCCTCACCAAAGGAGGAAAGGAGGAAAGGAGTAGGGAGAAAAGGAACGGGGCCGCCCATGCGGGCTGGCGCCAGCTTCTTTCCTCCTTCCTCCTTTCCTCCTTCCTTCTTTATGCTCGTTGAGTCACAGGTTGCTCTACGGGTTGGGTGGAGCCGTAGGCAGGGCATTGCTTGCGGGTGCAGGAGGTGGCGAAGAGCAGACCTCCGAGGACGGCAAGGGCGAATAATCTTTTCATTTTTATAAAAAAGCTAGTTGAAAGTCAGGGGATTGCTTCTAACAAAACAAATATTGGGCCGAAATTACGGCGTATGTATTTTCGCAAATCCAGGTAGGCCCGAGTATTAGTCCAACGTCCGAAGTCCAAAATCTAATATCCTGATAATCAAATTTTCGCCTCCGCCATTTCGATTACTTCTTCTTTTTTCGCGGGCTTGGGCTTGCTTGGGGCGATGGCTTCGGCCACGCCGTTTTTGGGTTTGCCGTTCCTGGGTTCGGACGTTGTGCCGTCTTCCTCGTCGTCGGACGGGGGCAGCGGCTGCACGTATGATTCGTCGCGGAAGCCCAGGATACGCAGCATACTCTCGCTGTCCTGCTCGTTGGCAAAAACGCGGGTCGTGATTTGACCCTCGGCGTCGCGGTCTACCAGCACGTGCTTGGGGGCGGGAATCAGGCAGTGCTGAATGCCGCCGTAGCCGCCCAGCGATTCCTGGTAGGCCCCCGTGTGGAAAAACCCGATATACTGCGTCTCGTCGTCGCCGAGGATGGGCATGTACAGGTCGGAGCTGTGCATTTCGCTGTTGTAAAAATCCTGCGAATCGCAGGTCAGGCCGCCGAGGTTCACCTTTTGGTAGGGGCTGTCCCAGTTGTTAATCGGCAGCATGATGTACTTCTGGTTCATGCCCCAGGAATCGGGCAGTTGGGTAATGAACGAGCCGTCGATCATGTACCACAGCTCCTTATCGTTTTGGAGCTTCTTGTCTATTACCTTATAAATCACCGCGCCGCTTTCGCCCACGGTGTAGCTGCCGAACTCCGTGAAGATGTGCGGAACCGGGACATTGTTTTTATTACAAATCCACTGAACATTCTCGATGATTTCGTCGATCATCTGCTGGTAGTCGAAGCCCGCCTGCAACGAAGTCTGAATGGCTAATCCGCCGCCGATGTCGATCGAGTCGAGGTCGGGACACATCTTTTGCATCTCGCAGTACTTGAACATGAAGCGCGTCAGTTCGCTCCAATAATATGCGCTGTCCTTAATGCCCGAATTGATGAAGAAGTGCAGCATTTTCAGCTTGAAGCGCGGATTCGGCTCGATCTTCTCCTTATACAACTGGTTGACATCGTTGTAACGAATGCCCAATCTTGACGTATAAAACGCAAAGTTCGGCTCCTCGTCGGTGGCGATGCGGATGCCGAAGTTGACCGTCTCCGCCGTCGTGGACTTTTCGTAGGCTTCGATCTCCTTTAAGTTGTCCAGAATCGGAATGGCGTTGAAGCCTTCGTTGATCAACTCGCTGAGGTACTGCGTGTAAAGTGGTCGCTTGAAGCCATTGGCCAGAATGTAGGTGGACTTGCTCACCTTGCCCCGGCGGTACAGCTCCCGAATGATGGGTACGTCAAATGACGAAGACGTCTCGAGATGGATATTGTGCTTGAGCGCCTCTTCCAGAATAAAGCTGAAATGCGACGACTTGGTGCAATAACAATAGGTGTAGCTGCCTTTGTAGTTGAAGCGCTTGATGGCGTTGCGGAAAAACATCCGCGCGTTCTCGATGTGTTCGCCGATTTTGGGCAGGTAATTCAGTTTCAGGGGCGTACCGTGTTCCTCGATGATGTCCATCAGGGGTACATTGTTGAACAGCAGTTCGTTGTCCTCATTGACGTGGAACTCCATCGTCGGAAACTCAAAGGTCTGCTGAATCAGGTCAATGTAGCTTTTCATTCTTCTGTACGGGGCAAAAAGTGACTAGATGGCTGAACGTGAATAACGCAGAGGGGCCGCAAAATTGTCCAAAACGCACGCTTTTTCCAAACGCAAAGGCGTCGCAAATCATTCCGGCCCAACTGTTTCATCCCGATTTTTATTCAGTTCATCCGTCGAACAGGCTCATTTATAAAAATTTACTAGTCGCCGACCAGTCACGTCCATACATTTGGCAATGCAAATTCAGCCTGGGAGTTGACGTTAGGCAAAGCCTGCTAGCGTATACAAGATAATCTATATATAATACAAATTGAGTTTTCGATCATTTTCTGTTGAGTAGGGATTCATTCACCGTATGGCAAAATTTCCTTAAAAATATTTAGATGAATTTCTCAACATAAATATTTGATTTTAAGTGGTTTGATTTAGTTTTAGAAAAACGACCACCTCATCAATTCCTGTATTTTCGCAAAAACTTTCGTAAACCGAGAATCTTTTCAAAGTTTCCTTAGTTTTTCTCCTTTGAATACTACAACTTTGCAGCGTGAAAGAGAGAATATTGAAAGCGGCGGTCGATTTGTTCTGGCGCTACGGCGTCAAGAGCGTCACGATGGATGACATAGCGAAGGAACTGGGTATCTCGAAAAAAACGATTTACCAGCATTTCAACGATAAGGATGCCATTGTAAAAGAAGTCGTGCAACAAGAATTGCAATGCGAGCAGACCGACATGGATCGGATGGAAGCGGAGGCCAGCGACCCCATCGAGGAGGTGATGCGGATCTCGGACTACATCCGGGCGAGTTTTGCCACGATGAGTCCAGTCCTGCTAAATGATTTGAAAAAATACCACCCGAAAGCGTGGGCGATTTTCCAGAAACACAAGCACGAACATATTATTCAGGGAATCAGCGGCAACTTGAAACGGGGCATGGCCGCCGGACTCTACCGCGACGACATCGATGTGGACGTACTGGCCCGGATGCGGGTAGAGCAAATCGAGATGGCCTTCGATCCGGCGATTTTCCCGCCCCAAAAATTTGCCATCATCGAGGTGCATATTCAACTCATCCATCACTTCCTGCGCGGCATCCTGACCGACCAGGGGTTTGAGGTTTACAATAATTACGCAGAGAAGTCAGTACTAGAATCCAACCAACCATGAAACGAACACCACGCATAAAAATAGCCGGACTGCTGGCCCTGGCCGGGCTTATGAGCATCTTCCAGGCCCAGGCCCAGGCCCAAACGCCCTACACCCTGGAAGCCGCCGTCGATTACGCCATCAAGAACAACCTTAACA
>JBBSKK010000284.1:0-5197 GCA_038256395.1 Cytophagales bacterium
GAAAAATCGTGAAGAAAATGCCCGTCAAAGGGGCAGCTGGCCTGAACGATGTGTCGGTTGGCGGCGACGGTACGGTTTATTTTACCGACAAGAATACTGGGAAAATCCACACGCTCAAAGACGGGCAGGTTACCACCTACCACGAGGGCATCGACAATCCCAACGGCGTTTTGGCTGTCAGCGATGGACTGCTTTTTACCGAAAGCGGCAAGCTGCAAAAAATCGACGCGCAGAAAAATGTGACGACGCTGGGCGAAGGTATGGACAAAAGCACCGACGGTATCGAGGAGGTCAGCCCAGGCGAGTACCTGGTTTCCTGCTGGGCGGGCGAAATATACCACGTGAAAGACGGCACCGCCACGAAGCTGCTGGACACCAAGGATATGAAGAGCAACACCGCCGACATCGGCTACGATGCAGCCAAAAAAATCGTGTATGTTCCGACGTTCTTTAAGAATAGCGTAGTGGCGTATCAGTTGAAGTAGCTGTCGGGCTTCGACTCCGCTCAGCCTGACAGGAACTGTGAGCCGTCGGTAAAATTAGAAAGGGGAATGGCACACAATGTGCTATTCCCCTTTTTTATGAAAAAACTAAAAAGCCGTTTGCCCATTGCCGATCGTAGCAACGAACCGAGCCGAAAGCCCTCTTACAAATTCTTCTTCCTCAACTCCTTCACCGCGTGGTCGGCGGCGCGGGCGGTTAGGGCCATGTAGGTTAGTGAGGGGTTGACGCAGGAGGAGGAGGTCATGCAGGCGCCGTCGGTCATGAAGACATTCGGCACGGCGTGTACCTGATTGTGGGCGTTCAGCACCGAGGTCTTCGGGTCGCGGCCCATGCGGGCGGTACCCATTTCGTGAATCGCCATGCCGGGATACGAACCCGTATCGTAGGGATTCACGTTTTTCAGGCCCGACGTTTCGAGCATTTCGGCGGCGTCGTTGGCCATGTCCACGCGCATTTTCTTCTCGTTTTCCTTGAATTCGGCGTCGAACACGATCAGTGGCAGGCCCCACTTATCTTTATCGGTTGGGTGGAGGTACATCCGGTTTTCGTAGTAGGGCAGCGTTTCACCAAAGGCAATTAGGCCCATTGTCCAGGGGCCGGGCTTCGTGGCGGCGTCCTTATAAGTTGCCCCGAAACTCAGCTCGGCCACGTTGTGCTTCCAGTCGCCCCGGCGGCCTCCGCCTTGATAACCGAAGCCCCTCACGTAATCGCGCTTGTCGTTACCAATATTGCGGTAGCGCGGAATGTAAATGCCGTTGGCGCGGCGTCCGTAGTAGTATTTGTCCAAATCGCCTTCCCATTTGCCGCCCGCTCCCACGTGGAAGTGGTGATCCATGAGGTTATGGCCGAGTTGCTCCGAGTCATTACCCAGGCCCTTGGGAAAACGGTTGGAAGTAGAATTGAGCAAAATGCCCGCCGAAGCCATCGCCGAGCCGCAAACAAATACGATTTTGGCGTTGTACACGCGATCGTCCATCGTCACCGAATCCACCACGCGGACTCCCGTAGCGCGTTGCTTGTTTTCGTCGTACAAAATCTCTGCAACAATAGAATCGGGCCGCAGCGTGAGTCGCCCCGTCGCAGCGGCAGGCGGCAAAGTGCAGGATTGGGTGCTGAAATACGCACCATAGGGACAACCCAGGCGGCATTTGTTGCGGTACTGGCAGGGGGCACGACCCACCCCGAGTTGCTCCTTGCGGGCTTCGGAAAGGTTAGCCACGCGGCCAATCGTCATTGTGCGGCCCGGAAAATTCTTCTCGATGCGCTTGCGTACCTCTTTTTCCACGCAAAACATCTCCATCGGCGGCAGAAACTCGCTGTCGGGTAGTTGGGGGAGGCCCAATTTTTCACCCGAAATGCCGACGTGTTTCTCGACGTAGGAATACCAGGGCGCGATGTCCTTATAGCGGATGGGCCAATCCACGGCAACGCCCTCCCTGGCGTTAGCCTCGAAGTCGATGTCTGACCAGCGGTAGGATTGCCGTCCCCACAGAATAGACTTACCGCCCACGATATTGGGCCGGAACCAGTCGAAGCGCTTGTCTTCGTGGTAAAGCGCGTCGATGTCCTTCATCCAGTAGCCATCCGTGGTGGCGTCGTAAAAGCCGTCGCGGGTCAGCTTGGGATGATCCTCCTTTTGCTGCATCGTCATCAGGCCTGCGTGTTCGAACTCCCAGGGTGCCTTGGTGGCATTCTCGTAGTCGGTGACGTGGTCGAGCTTACGCCCTCGTTCCAGCATCAGGACGGTCAAACCCTTCTCGGTGAGTTCCTTTGCGGCCCAGCCACCCGTAACGCCCGAGCCGATGACGATGGCATCGTAAGTGTTGTCCTGGTTGGCTTTAAGATTTAGATTTGGCAAGTTTTGGTTTAAAGTTTAAAAGTTGAATGATTTAATTCGGACGCTAGAAGTAGCCGAAAGCCAGAGGCCAACAGCCCCTACCCCAGCGCCCACGCTTTCTGTCCCGGCTTTAATGGAATACAGGCTTCCAGCCGACCAGGGGCCTCGATGTACTCCAACGCTTGCGTGGCGCCGATTTCGGAAGTAAAGTACCCGACGGCGGTGTAGTTTTTCATTCTCTTAAAAAAATCCTTGTCGGTTTCGATCAACTTCTTCACCATCGCCACTTTCTGGTCGTTGCCCAAGGCCACGAAATTCTTGCCATAAGCGGCTTTACTGTCCTTGTCGAATTGGTCGAGCGATGCGTAAAATGCTTTCTGCTCCTCCATCGGGTGACAGTCGCGCATGACGCGAATAATGAATTGCTCGGCCCCGGCGGCCTTCGCGCCCGGCGTGTCGGTGGTCGGGATGATGACATCGGCCAGTTCGGCCAGGAGTTTTTCCTGCTGCGGCGTGGCGTAAACGCTATCACCAAAGTGGGTTTTCTCGCCCAAAATTGCGGAAACAACTGGGCCGGAAAGGGCAACGCCGCCCATCAACAGGCTAATCCGCTGCACGGCGGCTCTACGATTCATTTTCATAATTCAATATTGTTACACTCTTGATAATATTCTGGATTTCAAAAAGCCGACTGCCGAAAGCCGAAAGCCCATTAAATATTCTTCTTCTTCAACTCACTCACCGCAAAATCGGCGGCGCGGGCGGTGAGGGCCATGTAGGTCAACGAGGGGTTCACGCAGGAGGCGGAGACCATGCAGGCGCCGTCGGTTACGAAGACGTTCGGCACGTCGTGAACCTGGTTGTTGGCATTCAGCACCGAGGTCTTCGGGTCGCGGCCCATGCGGGCAGTACCCATTTCGTGAATCGCCATGCCCATGTAGGACTCGCCTTTGTTGATACGCACGTTTTTTACGCCTGCGGCTTCCAGCATCTCGGCGGCATCGTTTTGCATATCCACACGCATTTTAAACTCGTTTTCCTTGTATTCGGCGTCGAATACCACCAGCGGCATTCCCCACTTGTCGGTGTCTTTTGGGTCAAGGTACATTTTGTTATCGTAGTACGGCAAGGTTTCACCAAAGCCCCCCAGCCCCATGCTCCACGGTCCTGGTTCGGTAGCTTCCTTTTTGTAATCCGCTCCAAAACTCAGCTCAGCTACGTTGTGCATCCAGTTGCCACGGCGACCGCCGCCCTGATAGCCGAAGCCGCGCAGGTAGTCGCGCTTGTCGTTACCGATGTTGCGGTAGCGTGGGATGTAGATGCCATTGTTGCGGCGTCCGTAGTAATATTTGTCCAAATCGCCTTCCCACTGCCCGCCCGCTCCGGTGCGAAAATGGTGGTCCATCAGGTTGTGGCCCAGTTGCTCCGAGTCGTTGCCCAGTCCGTTGGGAAAGCGATTAGAAGTAGAATTGAGCAAAACAGCCGCGGATGCCATTGCCGACGCGCACACAAAGATGATTTTCGCATTATACACCCGCACATCCATCGACACCGAATCCACCACGCGGACCCCCGTGGCGCGTTTGGCGTTTTCGTCGTAAATCAGGTTGGCCACCACCGAATCGGGGCGGAGGGTAAGCAGTCCGGTTTTGGCAGCGGGCGGCAACGTACAGGATTGAGTACTAAAATAGGCTCCATACGGACAACCCAAATTGCACTTGGCGCGGTACTGGCAGGGAGCGCGACCAATGCCCATTTGCTCCTTTTTGGCTTCGGAAAGGTTGGCGACGCGGCCAATCGTCATGTTGCGGCCCGGAAAGTTTTTCTCGATGCGCTTGCGCACTTCTTTTTCAACGCAGAACATCTCCATTGGGGCCAGGAAATCACTGTCGGGCAGTTGGGGAAGGCCCAGCTTTTCGCCGGAAATCCCTACGTGTTTCTCCACGTAAGAATACCAGGGCGCAATGTCCTTATAACGGATGGGCCAGTCGATAGCAATACCCTCTTTGGCGTTGGCCTCAAAGTCGATGTCCGACAGGCGGTACGATTGCCGCCCCCACAGAATGGACTTACCGCCCACAATATTGGGTCGGAACCAATCGAAGCGCTTCACTTCCTTGTACGGTGAGTCGGAGTCGTCCATCCAGTAGTCCTCGGTCATCTCGTTGTAAGGATAATCGCGCGACAGCTTGGGATGCGACGCCACCTGCTCGTTGGTGAGCTTACCGTTGTAGCGAAACTCCCAGGGCGGCTTGGTGGCGTTTTCGTAGTCGGTGACGTGATCGAACTTCTGGCCACGCTCGAGCATGATTACTTTCAATCCCTTCTCGGTCAATTCCTTGGCAGCCCAGCCGCCCGTAACTCCTGAGCCAATGATAATGGCGTCGTAGGTATTTTCTTTGGTAGCTTTAAGATTTAGATTAGCCAATTTTTTGTATGTTTTTTTTTGAAAATGCAGAAAATAAATCTTGCGCAAAATTTAAAATCCAATCCGCTCACAAGTGAAATCTCCAACTATGGACTTTGATCTTTAAAAACAAGACGACACTTAACGACTGTACCCCTGATTTCTGATTTTTTCCAGCCGCGCCGCCAGCTCTTTTACCTTGCCGGGATTCTTGTTTGCAAGATCCTGCATCTCACCGGGATCGCTCTTCATATTAAACAACTGCCCGGCAGGTTGTCCTGTTTTCGCTTCCACCCGCTTGGGTTCGGTAAAGCCGCCGGAGCCCAACGCCTCCACATACTTCCAGTCGCCTTCCCGCAGGGCCAGCATCCCGTCGCCCGATTGGTGGATAATGGATTCTCGGACGATTTTATTGCTTTTCCCCGACCAGACAGGCCAGAAGTTAAAAC
>JBBSKK010000285.1:0-5191 GCA_038256395.1 Cytophagales bacterium
CGGCGACATCGTCTTCAGGGACCTGAACGGCGACGGCAAGGTGACCGAGGCCGACCAGGAGTTCCTGGGCAGCCCGATTCCGAAGGTGCAGTACGGCGGCAATGTGGATCTGGGCTATAAGAACTTCGATCTGATGATTGGCCTGACGGGTGTTTCCGGGGTGCAGATTATCAACTCCACCATCTATTACCTGGAAGGCACCAACAAAGTGTTCAACCACGGCGTGGGCGTTCTCGACCGCTGGCAGCAGCCCGGCGACATCGCCAAAAATCCCAAGGCCAACCAGGGTGCCAACGGCGGCCGGAATCTCCGCGCCTCCGACCGCTACGTCGAAAACGGCGCCTACCTGCGCTTCCGCAACATTACGCTAGGCTACAACCTGCCGAAGTTCGACGGCGTACTGGGCAAAGTCCTGCAATCGGCGCGGGTGTACGTGACGCTGCAGAACTTCATCACCCTCACCAAATACAGCGGCCTCGACCCTGAGGTGCTGTCGTCGGGTACCTCCGACTACGACGTTCTCTTTAACCGGGGACTGAACGCCTACACACCACCCATTCCGAAGACGGTGCTAGTGGGTGTGAATCTTGGCTTTTAAACAAAAATTCTAAACCTGGCCCCTTATTTGAGCGTTAATTCATTATAAAATAAGTAATTATGATTATGAAAAATAAATTAATCCTGCCCATCGTCGCCCTGTTGTCCGTTGTGACGGGCTGCAATCCCGATATACTCGACATCAAAAACGAGAACTCGTACAGCGACGGCACCTACTTTAAGGAGCAGCCGCAGTTCAACGAGGCCGTGATCGCGACCTACGCCACGCTGCTGCAAAACGGCATGTACGCCCGCGAGTGGTACTTCACCTTCGACCTGCTGGGCAACGACGCCGAGCGCTCGCAGGCCCTGCTGGGCGACCTGGCCCAACTCTCGGAATTCACCTATTCACCCGGCCACCCACAGGTCGACAACACCTGGCAGTCGCTCTACCGCATGGTGTTTCGCGCCAACGTGGTGCTGGACAAGATCGCTACCTGGGAGCCGACGACCGACAAGGACAAAGGCTTGAAAAAGCAATACATCGCCGAGGCCAAGTTCCTGCGGGGTTTCGCCTACTTCAACCTCGTCAACCTTTGGGGAAAAGTGCCGCTGAAGCTCAGTCTGGCCGAAGCCAATGACTTCTACGCGCCCCGCGCCGAAGTAGCCGCCATCTGGGCCGCCGTCGAGAAAGACTTCACCGATGCTGCCCCCGACCTGCCCGTGAAGTACGATGCCGCCCAACTGGGCCGCGCCACCCGGGGGGCCGCCAAAGCCATGCTGGGCAAGTCGTACCTCTACCAAAAGAAGTACGGGCCTGCCGAGCAGACGCTGACCGAGTTGACAAAGCCCCCGTACACTTATTCGCTGAATCCCAGCTATTTTGCGCAGTTTACGCCCGCCAACGAGGGTTCGTCCGAGACGATTTTCGATATTCCCCACCGCTGGTTTGGCTGGGGTACCAACGGGGCCAACCAATACTACATGTTCGGTGGGCAAGAGGGCTGGGGTGGACAGACCACCCACACGGGCCGCGCCCAGGAATACGGCTTCAACGACTGGAACAACGTCTATGTGTCGAATGCTTTGGTCAAGTCCCTGACCTACAAGGATGAGAAAGGAGCGGCCTACGTCGATCCCCGCGCCAAATGGATCGTGTACGGCGATGCCGCCAGCGGGGCCGATACCGACTACTGTAACCAATGCGCCGGTGGTGCGAAACCCTATCCCTTCGCCCGCGAAGGCTACCGCTGGAAGAAGTACGAACCCTACGAGGAGATCGAGAAAATCAACGGCCCGGCTTCGGACATCAACTCGCAGGTGATCCGCTACGCCGACGTGCTTCTGATGCTGGCCGAGGCCAAGATTTATCAAAACAAACTGGCCGAAGCCCTGCCGCTGATCAATCAGGTGCGCAAGCGCTCGGGGGCATTTGAGTACACCGCGCTGGGTAGCCAGGACAATGCGGTGCAAGCCCTGCGGCGCGAGCGCCAGATCGAATTCGCGGGCGAGCAGTTGCGCTACTTCGACCTGGTGCGCTGGGGCATCCTGCAAAGCACCCTCAATCCCGAGAAAAATGCCATCCGCGACGTGTATCCCACGCTGCGCCTCAATCCCGTCGAGCCGAAGCACTCGCTGCTGCCCATCCCGCAGTCGGAGAAAGACACCAATCCGACGGTGGCGCAGACGGTGAGCAGCGGTTGGAATTGAGTTGGTCAACCTGTTTTTGAAAAGCCGAAACCCCATTGCGTGGGTTTCGGCTTTTTTTGTCGTGCCGTGTCCCGGCGCGATTTCTTTTATTATTTCAAGAAAAAATAGCCAAGGTATGTGGGGTAAATAAGTGCAATTTTGTCTGTATTGTATTCTATTTACAAAAACTCCCTATGGCGCAGCATATCTCCCAGCCCGACGAAACTTCTGGTTTTTTGCACGACGACGGAAATCTGCCCGGAACGGGCGGAAAAGTCATCGGCGGGGAAGAATTGCTCAATCGGATTTTTGCCCAAAACCCCCGGCAGGGGGCCGAACTACTTTTTCGGAAATACTACGCCAACCTCTGCAACCACGCCATCCGCTTCGTCTTCTCGCGCGACATAGCCGAGGAGGTCGTGGCCGAGGTATTTGCTAATTTTTGGCAGAGCCGCGCCTACGAGAAAGATATTGCCTCCTACCCGGCCTACCTCTACCAGGCCGTGCGCTACCGCGCCTACAACTACCTTAAGCACGAGCTGAATCGCACTGCGCCGCTGGATGCCCTTTACGTTCGTCCCGACCAAAGTCCCAATCCCGAAGAAATACTTCGGTACAACGAACTCAGCCGCAAGATAGACGGATTCATCCGGGAACTCCCGCCGCAGTGCCGCCGGGCTTTCCTGCTTAGCCGGGTCGAGGGTTTGAAATACAGCGAAGTGGCCTTGGAAATGAGCATTACCGCCAGTGCCGTGGAAAGGCTAATCAGCCGAGCGCTGGCGAAGCTACGGCAAGACTTAAAAGACGATTTAAAAAATTGACACCCGCCTAAATGTGGGGTCGCCGCCCTCCCTTTTGTCATTCCTTTAAAAGAAACAAAATGTCCCAGTCCATCCATAAGAAAATCCTCTTCGACTTTTTCGATGGCAAGGCAACCGCCATCCAGCGGAAGCACGTCGAGGAATGGCTGCGCGATTCGGCCAATGAAGCTTTCTTTTTCCAATGCCTGGACGAATGGGAAAGCCTGCACCCACAATATATCCCCAACGCCTCCCCCGCGCTGGAAAGATTTGTGGCTCTGACGAAGAACGCCGAGAACCAGCTTGTAGAGCAGATTCCAGAAACCGAATTTGAGCCGACTCGTTCGCGAAGAACGTGGGTCTGGGGCATCGCGGCCTCAGTAGTGCTATTATTGTCGAGCGGTTTTTTATTCCAAAAAAACCTGTTTTATGAATCGTACCGTACGGGCTACGCCCAGACGAAATCCCTATATCTCGCTGATAGCACCCAGGTTTCGCTCAATGCCAACTCCACGCTTTGGGTGCCTCGCTGGGGATTTGACGATAAAAGAGAGGTTTTGCTGGAAGGAGAAGGTGAATTCAAAGTCACGCATACCATCGACAACAAGCGGTTTGTCGTTAAAACGGATCGCGAGTTCAACGTAGAAGTGCTGGGAACCGAGTTCGTGGTTTTTGCCCGCCCACGGGGCAACAAAGTAGTATTGAACAAGGGCAAAGTCGAGGTTCATTACCAGCAGAAACAACTCACACTCCGTCCCGGCGACGTGCTGTCCCTCCCGGCCAACGCCGTCCGCCCCCAACTCACCAAGGCGGCCCAGCCCGAAAGGCAAGCCACCTGGAAGAACCACCAATTTTATTTCGATGACGCCCCGCTGGCGGAAGTACGCCATACCATCGAAGAACATTTCGGCCTACGCGTGACCATTGCCGACAGCGGCATGAACGATCGACGGCTCTCGGGTTATTTTAAAGCCAGTAGCGCCCAGGAGATTGCCGATATTCTTTCGGCACTGCTCGGAACGCCCGTCGCGCTGAGCGGTGACCAATTGACTATTTCTAAACCTATCCAATAAAAACTATGACTACGAACGACTACCGAAGAAAACTTACCCTGCTCGTATTTGCCTGCCTGCTTTGGTCGGGGGGAAAGGCCCAGCTAATGGCACACGTCGGCGGTAATCTGATGCCCCAGCAGGTGCGAACCGACGAAGTCGAGCAAGACCTCAAAGCGGTGCTGAACGAAATCAGCCGAAAGCATTCGGTCAACATTATTTTCGAGGAAAAGCTGGTGCGGGGCATCCGGGTGGCCGCGCTGCCCGCTGCTCTGACGTCAGCTGAGCTGGAAAAACAACTCCTAGCCCTACTGTCCCCGCACGGCCTGAATTACCGGAAGGTGGGGAAAAACCAGTATGTAGTGATCCAGAACAAAAAGCGAAAAGAAGAACCCACTTCTTCCGAGGTAACCACAAACCCCGAGAAAAGTGAGGCGAGGTTGCCCGTTCGGGACACACCTACCCGCTTTCCTGATTTGCATCCCTCCCCTACTGGCCAAGAAGCTGTCGTAGAGCAGACTGTTACCGGAACTGTAACCGATGAAAACGGTGCGGCTCTGCCGGGGGTGAGTGTACTTGTGAAGGGAACGCAGCGGGGGACAACGACGAACCAGGAGGGGCGGTTTGCTATCGATGTTTCCGATCAAACCGCCGTGCTGGTGTTTAGCTATGTCGGCTATGTGGCGCAGGAGGTAGCCATGGGAAGTCAAACACGCCTGAACGTCAGCCTGGCGACTGACACCAAGGCCCTCAACGAAGTCGTGGTCACTGCCTTTGGCATAAAAAAAGATCAAAAATCCCTGACCTACGCCACCCAGCAAATATCGGGTAAGGAAATTTCGGCGGTGGGCAACCCCAACGTCCTCAACGGCCTCCAAGGCAAAGTGGCCGGGGTGACGGTGAGCCTCAACAGCGGCATGCCTGGCAAATCGCCCGCCATCCGAATCCGGGGCAGCCGCTCCCTGACGGGCAACAACGCGCCGCTGTACGTGATCGATGGCCTGCCCGTTTCGGGCGGCGAGCGGGTACTTGACCTGAATCCCAGCGACATCGAATCCATGAATGTGTTGAAAGGCCCGGCGGCTTCGGCCCTTTACGGTTTGCGTGCATCCA
>JBBSKK010000286.1:0-5190 GCA_038256395.1 Cytophagales bacterium
CATATTTTTGACTGTTCGGGTAAAAATATATCCGAACGAGGCATCCGCTACAACAACTTTACGGATAATGCCAAAAAGCTGAAAGTCCTGCTGGAAGGCAGCTGCTGGTTGGAATTTGGCTTAAAATTTGTTAAAATTTTTCTGTAAGTCACAGGAAGTTATAACTTTACCTCAATAAACCAACCACAACTCAACTATTATGAAAAAACTAATTCTGTTAGGAATGCTCGTGGGCCTGATCGGCTGGCTTCCGGCGCGGGCGCAGGTACAGGACGGAGCGACGTACTGGGGCGGAACGGTAAAGCTAGATGGTGATGCGCGAAGCAGCCGCGACGTGTTTAGCACCTCGACTTCAAACAGCAGTCGGCACAGTATCACGCCCGAGTTACAGTGGGGTAAGTTCATTAATGCCACCACCATGATCGGTTTGGGAACCCGGTACAGCTTCACTTGGAACAAAAACGAATCGGGCATCACTTCCGCCCCTAGCCAAAGCCGCAGCAGCGGCAGCAGCCAATCGGTTTCTCTTCTGCCTTTCCTCAGAAAGTACAAGCCGCTGGGCGAGCGTTGGGCGGTGTTTCTGCACGCCGAGTTGGGGCCGACTTACAACTGGCGCAACTCCAAGTCGACGTTTTCCGGCCCGTCCCCAGATAAAGGTCATAACTGGCAGTACGAACTGAGTGTGAAACCTGGAGTCGTCTATTTCTTCCCCAAAAAGAATCTGGCGATCGAAGGTTACGCCGATATTCTATCTCTGGGCGCAACCTATACTGATTTTGAAGAAGACAATGGCCGACAATTTGTGTTTTCTACTGGCTTCTCGACCAGTTTCCCCAGCTATTTCACGATAAGGATTGCCAAGTACCTTCCCACCAAAGCTAATTGAACCAGCCATGAGAAATCTTTTTATTTTAGCCGCTTTCCTGCTGTTTCCGGCCCTCTCGAAGGCTCAGTTCAAAGCTGGACAAATATTTTTTCAGGGAGGGGCCAGTTTTTCTCTGAACGATACCAAGTACCGGAGCTTCGGGTCGGATCCGGACAGCAAATTCGGCAATTACGGCCATAACCTCAATTATAGTTCGGGCTATTTCACCGCTGACAACAGGGCAATAGGCTGGACTCTGGGCCAATCGCTATCGCTGACTAATTTCGGAGAATACGGTAGCACAATACCCTCGCCCCGCAGCCTGCGAAGTATCGGTTTTAGCGCGGGTCGTTTCGTGGAGCATTACAAATCGCTGTCTGACAAGTTCGCGCTCTATATACGCCCTGGCTTCGGACTTAGCTATCTGCTACAAAATGACGATGGTCAACAGCAGGGAAATATCCGCTACACCCAAAACCAGACAAATACTTTTTTTCTAAGTGTCAATGTCAGCGGCGGCGTAGCTTGGCTCGTTTCACCTAAGTGGGCTTTGTACGGAGGCTTTGCCTGTGCCAACCCGATCAGCATTTCGGCGGGCTGGAATAATATCGCCACCATTTCTACCAATTCACCCAGGGGCCTGGCCAGCGAAAGCAGGGGCAGCTTCTTCAACTACAACCTTTCCCCTGCCCTGTCATCCGGCAGCATCAACCTAGGCTTCCGGTACCTAGTCACACGAGAGAGTGCCTATTGAGTAAATGGCAAACAAAAAAACGCCCTGACGTTGGTCGAGGGCGTTTTTTGCTGACAAAATTTACTTCGAGGGCATCAGCACCGTGTCGATGGAGTGCACTACGCCGTTGGTCGCTTTGATGTCGGCCGCAGTGACCGTGGCCATGCCGCCTTTGGCATCTTCCAGCATCACTTTGCCGTCCTTTACGCGCACCGTCAGCATATCGCCATTTACGGTTTTCACCTTTTGTCCATCTTTCAAGTCCGACGACATTACGCTTCCCTGCACTACGTGATACAGCAGAATTCCCGAAAGCATTTTCTTGTTTTCGGGCTTAAGCAGCGTTTCTACCGTGCCGTCCGGCAGCGCGTCGAAGGCACTGTTGTCGGGGGCGAATACCGTGAAAGGTCCAGTCTTGGAAGCCTGATCGGCTAGTCCAGCCGCTTTCAGAGCCGCCAGTAAAGTACTGTGGTTTTCGGATAGACCGGCGCTGCCCGCCAGATCTTTACCCGTCATTGTTTGCGCGTTCGCGCTCAACATTACCACACATCCCAGCACCATCGCCAGGGTCATTCTCCACAAAATCGTTTGCTTTTTCATCGTATTAGGTTGTTTAGTTTGCATTCAGCCACATGACCGAACTTCGACTAACCAACCTAGTGTTTGCTTTTTTGTTTAATGTTTCGATATAAAAACTAAACAAAAAAGCAAACGTTAACACAAGCTTAACATGAAGCCGTACGCTAATTTTGCAGGACACGTGAAGTATTTCCAGGAAATTGGAGGCTGCGGCAGCACCAGAAAAGACCTTTGATGAAAGTCATTTCTTAAACAGCGAGTCCACGAACTCTTCGCGGTCGAAGACCTGAAGGTCATCCATCTTCTCCCCTACCCCAATGTATTTGACGGGAATCTGGAATTCATCGGAAATGCCGATAACCACGCCACCCTTGGCCGTGCCGTCCAGTTTGGTGACGGTGAGTGAAGTAATCTCCGTGACTTTGCTGAATTCGCGGGCCTGGATCACGGCATTTTGGCCCGTGCTGCCGTCCAGCACCAGCATTACCTCGTGCGGGGCGTCGGGCAGAACCTTCTGCATCACGCGCTTGATTTTGCCCAGCTCGTTCATCAGGTTGACCTTCGTGTGCAGGCGTCCGGCGGTGTCGATGATGATGACGTCGGCCCCGATTTCCACACCTTTTTTTAGGGCGTCGTAAGCCACGGCGGAGGGATCGGTGTTCATGCCGTGGTCGATGACGGGTACGCCCACGCGCTGGCCCCAGAGTTTGAGCTGCTCCACGGCGGCGGCCCGAAAGGTGTCGGCGGCGCCCAGCACTACTTTGTGGCCTCGCTGCTGAAACTGGTGCGCCAGTTTGCCGATCGTGGTCGTTTTGCCCACGCCGTTGACGCCGACGACCATGATGACGTAAGGCTTGGGCAGGTGCTCGGTCTCGAAGCTATCGGTCACGCCGACGCTGGCATTTTCGGACAGCAAAGCGGCGACTTCCTCGCGCAGGATTTTGTCCAGTTCGCCCGTGGAGGTGTACTTGTCGGCGGCCACGCGGGCCTCGATGCGGCGGATGATCTTGACGGTCGTCCCCACGCCCACGTCGGAGGTGATCAGGATTTCCTCCAACTCGTCCAGCACGTCCTCGTCCACCGTGTCTTTGCCGACTACGGCGCGGGCGAGTTTACCGAAGAGGCTATCCTTGGATTTTTCAAGTCCTTTATCGAGGGTTTCCTTTTTCTCTTTGGAAAAAAAACCAAATAGGGCCATGCGCTTTGTGGTTGCCCACGGTTATTGGTGGAGGGTTGTGAGGAGATGTTGCCCCAAATTTAAAACAAAAAAAGTCCCGCATGGGACTTTTCGTGCAATGAATCGCGAAATCGGCCCGATACGGACCCACTCCTTTATTTCTTCAAAGTTTCTTGAACCAGGTCGGTCGGCACCATTTCCTCCTTGAAGGTATAGGCTCCGGTCTTGGGCGACTTAACCGCCTTGATTACCTTGGCGAAGGTACGACCGCCTTCTTTTTTCAGGGTTGCAACTACTTTCTTAGCCATGTCTCTGTGCGGTTAAGGGTGATGAATTACTTAATCTCCTTGTGCAGCGTGTATTTACGCATGTAAGGATTGAATTTCTTCAACTCGATACGCGTGGGCGTATTCTTGCGGTTTTTGGTGGTGATGTAGCGCGACATCCCCGGTACGCCCGATCCTTTTTGCTCGGTGCATTCCAGGATTACCTGTACTCTATTGCCTTTCTTAGCCATTGCGTTTCTTCGTTTTTACAAATAGGACTGCAAAAGTAAGGTTTCTCGTCAATTTTGCAAAATGATTTTTGCAAAAAAACAAATTCACTACGCTCTAACGGGGTATAATGACGTTTAGGAGGGCTAATTTCTACTAGAATCCATTTTTTTCTTTCCAATTTGAGAAAAAATGCGAGGTTTGTGCTTTATTGAAGACTCGTCCAAGTTCATTTGCTTGCTTGGGGAAAACGGGCATAGTTTTTTAAAATCCTTCTCTACCCACTTTTACCAAAATCGTAATTCCCATGACACTCAGAAAAATCACTCTCTTGGCCTCGATAGCCTTCGTAGGTTATGCCGGAGCCAACTGCTCGTCGAAAGAGGACAAGACTCAGTACGATAAATTCTACGGCGAAAATCGCGCCGAGCGCGAGGAAACCGCCGGAAGCGGAAGTTTCACGCCACGCGCAGCCGACGACGAACAGAAGGTAGATCCGGCCACCGTCAACTCGCTTTCCGTAACCGAGAACGCCGACGCTGAGATCGCCGCGGGCGACGAAACTTCCGACGCCCAACCCGAACTGGCCGGGAAAACGGTGGAAGAAGTCAGCAAGAAGAAGCAGAAAGCCCCGGCTCCAAAAGCCGACGAAGCCCCGGCTGCGAAAGCAGACGAAGCGCCCAAGCAGAAGCCCGTCCCGGCGGACATTGCGGCTTTGCTCAACAAAAATACCTGCTCGGCTTGCCACAAACCGTATGATCGCCTGGTTGGCCCGGCCTACTCGGAGGTGGCCAAGAAGAAGTATTCTATCAGTA
The DNA here is from genome assembly GCA_038256395.1 of Cytophagales bacterium. Taxonomy (GTDB): domain Bacteria; phylum Bacteroidota; class Bacteroidia; order Cytophagales; family Spirosomataceae; genus Persicitalea. The sequence continues at coordinate 4,664 of JBBSKK010000286.1, forward strand.
AAATCGTGGAGTTGGTCTATAAGCCGCAGCCCGAAAACTGGCCCGGCTACCCGCCGATGGCTCCTATGACGCAGGTTCCCAAGGATGAAGTGGAGAAGCTGGGGAAGTGGATCAACTCCTTGTAGTGTTTTTGGGTTTTCATAAGAAAGGCTGCTTCCGGGTCCGGGAGCAGCCTTTCTTGCGTTTATTCAAACAGCTAAGCATTTTGAGTCGCCACTTTCGCCTCCCGCAAAGCAAAGTACACCACTACCGCAAAGCAAAGCAGCGGCACGATGAAAGCGGTATTGATACTGCCCGTAGCGTCGGAGATTTGTCCTTGTACGCCCGTCAGCACGGCACCGCCCAGAATGGCCATAATCAGGCCCGAGCCGCCAATTTTGGTGTCTTGCCCCAATCCTTGTAGTCCAAGCCCATAAATAGTCGGGAACATCAACGACATACAGCCTGAGATACCCACCAGCGCATACACGCCCACGTAGCCTCCCGTCGCCATCGCGGTGCCGGTCAGGATCATGGCAAAAATGGCC
>JBBSKK010000287.1:0-5184 GCA_038256395.1 Cytophagales bacterium
CAAGTCCACGGTAGGGATGTCCGACTCGGCCAAAGCTCGCAGCACTTGCTCCATCGTCTCGCGGGTCATGATTTCCTTGCGGTCGGGGCCCGCGTCCACGTGGCAGTGCTTGCACACCTGGTTGCACATCTTGCCCAGATTAAGCTGTAGTATTTCGAGTTTGGTGGGCTTGAGCGGGAAAAGGCCCGCGTCCTGCATTTTCTGTTGGAAAAAAGGAAGCCCCAACTTCTGGCCGACGCCCTCTTCGAGAATTTCAATCTGCGTGCCGGTATCCGAAAGCTGGTGGTGTAAGGCGTGTAAACTCTTCATTTAGTGGTTTTGCTGGATTTGATGTTGCGGTACAGAGTCCGCACTCATAACTCATATCTACATGGATAGTTCCTTAACTTTATTCATCATCTGCACCCCGTGCACCAGCGATGCCCCGGCACGAATGGCGGCGGCCACGTGGACGGCCTCCATCATTTCCGCCTCCGTGCAGCCCTTCTCGAGCGTGTCCACGGTGTAGGCGTCGATGCAGTAAGGACACTGCACGGTATGCGATACAGCTAAGGCGATGAGCGACTTTTCGCGGGCGGTCAGAGCGCCTTCGGCGAAAACTTCTCCGTAATAATCGAAAAACTTATCGGCCAGCGGCTTCTGAAATTCGCCGATTTTACCGAATTTCTTCAAGTCCTCGGGATCATAGTAGGTTTTCATAGTGGGGGAATTAGGGGGTTGGCAAAAGGGTCGTCAGACAAAACTGACTTTGTTTTTGGTTAAACTTACGTTAAAAAAAGGTAGCTTGGTTGCTTTGTTTCGATTTTAACCTTCCTGCGTTTTGTTTTTTTACTTCTCGCGCTTTCTGGTTCGGCTCGGTTTGCCGCTTTATTTGAGAAAGCTTAGCGTCGCCAATGTCTCCGCCGTTCCCACCGATGCGCCCGTGCTGCTGGCTTCTAACCATTCTGGTTCTTTTTTCGATGCCGTCGTGATCGGCTCGGTCGTTCGGCAGCCCATCCACACGCTCACGCGCGGCGATGTATTTCGTAATCCCAAAGCCGCCTTTTGGCTGCGGGCCATCAAGCTTATCCCGGTGTTCCGGGGTTCGGAAGGGCGGGAGAACCTGAAAAAAATCGACACGACGCTGGGCGAATGCTTTTCGGTGATGCGGGATAATGGCGCGGTCATTATCTTTTCGGAAGGTATTTGTGTCAACGAGTGGAACCTGCGCCCCCTCGGCAAAGGGACAGCCCGCATGGCACACCAAGCTTGGTACGGTGAAGAAGCCGCCCTGCACCAACTGGCCATCGTCCCGACGGGCCTGACCTACGAGCATTTCCGGGGGGCTGACAAGCGGGTAATGCTGCGGTTCGGCGAAGCTATCCACCCTCAGGAAATCCAGACCGCCCCCGCTGAGTACGAAAAATGGTTGCGGGAATTCAATGCCCTGCTCACGGAACGCATGAGCGGAACAATTCTAGAAATAGACAAAGAAGCCGATGCCCTTGAAAAGGCCCGGCAACTGGCAGCGCACTTTACGGCTTGTCCTCGTCCGCCGGGCAACGCCGTTTTGCGCTTTTTAGGCAAAATAGGCCGGGGAATCCACCGCCCGCTGTACCGGTTGTACACCCAATTCGTCGCCCAAAAAACCAGGCGCACCGTTTTTTACGATTCGGTGCTGTTCGGCTTGCTGATGTACACCTACCCGGTCGTCGTGGGGTTATTGGCGCTTATTGTCGGGGCTGTGGCGGGTTGGCTTGCGGGTTTGGCGGTTTTTGTGGGTTTGCCGCTTTTGGCTTTGATAGGTAACAGATACCGGGATTGAGGAGAGGCTTTTAAGACAAAACCCGATGCTTCGTTACCAGCCATGTACCAACAATTCGTACCTTAGAGCAAACAACAGCTCTCATGGAAATGCCGCCCAAATCTATGATCGTCATCGAGTTTGTCCGCCACCATCCAAATGCTCTCCACATCGTGGATCCGTTTATGCACATGGGAGAAGAAGAAAAGTAAACATGGCGTAAACATACGCCCTACACCTGAATCACCCCCACATTGAACGCCTTCGCAATCGGTGCCTGATTGGCCGCCTCGATACCCAGCGAGATAATGCGACGCGTTTCGCGCGGGTCGATGATGCCGTCTACCCAAAGGCGGGCCGCGGCGTAGTAGGGGGACAACTGAGCGTCGTAGCGGTCGGTGATTTCTTTCAGCAGTTCGGCTTCGGCTTCTTCGCTGAGTTCCTTGCCCTTGGATTTGAGCGAGGCCGACTCGATTTGGACGAGAGTTTTGGCGGCGGCGGCTCCGCTCATCACGGCCATTTGGGCGGTGGGCCAGGCGTAAATCAGGCGCGGATCGTAGGCCTTGCCGCACATGGCGTAGTTGCCCGCGCCGTAGGAGTTGCCGACGATGAAGGTAAACTTCGGCACCACCGAATTGGCCACGGCATTCACCATCTTGGCCCCGTCCTTGATAATACCGCCCTGCTCGGCCCGGCTGCCGACCATGAAGCCCGTCACGTCCTGAAAAAACAGCAGCGGGATTTTCTTCTGGTTGCAGTTCATGATGAAGCGGGCGGCCTTATCGGCGGCCTCGCCGTAAATCACGCCGCCCATTTGCATTTCGCCCTTTCCCGACTTCACGACGGTGCGCTGGTTGGCCACGATGCCCACGGCCCAGCCGTCCACGCGGGCGGTGGCGCAAAGGAGCGTTTTGCCGTAGTCGGGCTTGTATTCGTCCAGTTCGGAAGCATCCACGATGCATTCCAACAGTTGCGCCATGTCGTAAGGCTTGAAGCGGTCGGCGGGCAAAATGTCGAAGATTTCGTCGGGTTGGCGCTTGGGCAAAACCGCTTCCACGCGGCTGAATCCGGCGTTGTCGGGTGCACCCAGTTTGCTCATTGATTTGCGGATGGCGTCCAGGCAGCTTTGATCGTCGGGGTACTTGTTATCGGTCACGCCCGAAATCTCGCTGTGCATCGTGGCTCCGCCCAGCGTCTCGGCGTCCACGTTCTCGCCGATGGAGGACTTGACTAAATACGGCCCGGCCAAAAATACCGAACCCGTTCCCTCCACGATCAGGGCCTCGTCGGACATAATGGGCAAATACGCCCCGCCCGCCACGCAACTGCCCATGATGGCGGCAATCTGCGGAATGCCCTGGGCTGAAAGTTGGGCGTTGTTCCTGAAAACCCGGCCAAAATGCTCCTTATCGGCAAAAACCTCGGCCTGCATGGGCAGATAAACGCCCGCGCTATCCACAAGATAAATAATCGGCAGCCGATTTTCCAGCGCGATTTCCTGCGCCCGCAGGTTTTTCTTGGCCGTAATCGGGAACCAGGCCCCGGCCTTCACGGTGGCGTCGTTGGCAACGACCACGCACAGGCGTCCCGAAACGTAGCCTAAACCCACTACCACGCCGCCCGCCGGGCAGCCGCCTTCGGCTTCGTACATCCCGTCGCCCGCGAAGGCTCCTACTTCCAGGAAGTACGCCTCATCGTCGAGCAAATAGGCGACACGCTCGCGAGCGGTGAGTTTGCCTTTTTTGTGCTGGCTCTCGATTTTCCTGATGCCGCCGCCAAGCTGCACCGTGGCGTAGCGGACATCGAGGTCGGCGATGAGTTCGGTTAGGGAGTTGGGCTTGGTCATAGCGTCGATGAAGTAGGTTTTTTGGAAAATCCGTGTGCGCTACCGGGCGGCAAAAAAAGAAAAAACTCGACCATTGCTGATCGAGTTTTGTCGGGATGACAGGATTTGAACCTGCGACCCCACGCCCCCCAGGCGTGTGCGCTACCGGGCTGCGCCACATCCCGATGATGTGTTGGGAGGGCAAAAGTAAGGAGAAAAAGTGTTTTGGTCAACCTTTTTTATTAGATGTTTTAATAATTGGGAAGGATAAATTTTGCTAAGAGGGGCCAAACACGTACTGAACCTTATGTATTATCGCTACCTTGTAAGTAGTAGAGCAATAATAACGATAGGATTAAATTCTTACATCTTGCTGAAAATCAGAAATTTGTGCGTTCTAAAATTGTATTGATAAATAGGCACGACTACATACATAGCTATTGGTGACACTAAATGCTTACAAACTCATCACCGAGTTTCCGGAAGCGCTTTTTTACAGCATCAAAGTAATTATTATGATCGCAGTCGTTCGTATATGGGTTTCCTACGAGATACAGTTCCGCTCTTTCGATTGAAACAGAGCTAGTTCTGATTGCGGAACTTAAGTAGTTGGGCTTATTTATCAATACAATTTTAAAATATTTAAATTACTGATTTTCAGGCAAATAAAATATTTTTATTCTATCGTTAATATTGTTCCACTACTTAAATCTATTTTACAGGGCTTTCTTATAAAAACTTATTTCGACCAGAATTGGGTGTTTTGCATCACCAAGGAGACAGGAAAGTAGCTATTTTAGTGCTAATTTAGGTTCATCCAACTACAAAGGTTACTAAATATGAGACCCTTTTTATGAACTTTTGCCATATTTTATATAATTATATGGGTCTTTATTTTTTATAAGAAAGCCCTGATCTATTTTAATAGTTAATTTTCTTTAATATCTACTATGCAGTTTCAAACTCTAAAATGAGGTTTGATGTCTGAAATAAGTAATAAATTTTTAATTAATATGATATTGATATTCAGCAACTAAGCCATTCCTCCGTTCTTCAAATATTAAAAAAATGTTAAGAATTAAGATGATTAACAGTTTTATCTAACTGATGTTACGCAGCCTTATTTAGTAGAGTAGATAGACTTTTGAGATTATCGAGGTCCTTTAATGCCAATTTCATAGCGTTTAGGGACAGCAAGGTTTTCAAAGCGAAGTGGTTTTTGGATGTGGAAAGTCTCAACGCTTCCAACTTGACAAAGGCCAGCATGGAGAGAAAAAGATGGTTGCCCTGTGAACGCACGGTGTGGGCCGGTGAGCGGGCGTAGCCGGCGTTAGACTTGAGCGACTTGTGAAACTCTTCGACCTTCCAACGCCGGGCGTACTGCGTCTGAATGCTGGCGGCATCAGCCGTCAGGTCGTTGGTCACCAGATAGATCACCCCCCGCACGCGGTCTCCGTCTTTGAAGACCTGCTTGGTCAGCAGCAGTGGAAAATCCACGCCAGCCATACGGCAAGGGATTGGTGTTCCTCGATGTCCAGCGACCCGATCGGCTGATACCGTCCCTGTTGTTGGTCGG
>JBBSKK010000288.1:0-5165 GCA_038256395.1 Cytophagales bacterium
AACGGCATGAGCGGCTCCGCCTTAATTCATCACTCATCATTCATCACTCCTTTAATCGCTCCCCTCACGCTTCCGTGGGCATCTAATAAAGCTTCGGCTTCTTCGCGGGGGACGTTGGTTTCTTCCATCACCATGCGGATGGCACGTTCGACGAGTTTGTGATTGGTCATTTGCATATCCACCATTTTGTTGCCCTGCACCCGTCCTAGCTGTATCATTATGGAGGTGGAAATCATATTCAGCACCAATTTCTGGGCCGTGCCCGACTTCATGCGGGTACTGCCCGTCACAAATTCTGGGCCGACGACCACTTCCACCGGAAATTCCGCCGCAGCGGCTACCGCCGAACCTTCGTTACAGACGATGCAGCCCGTCAGGATGCCGACTTCGCGGGCTTTGTCAAGTCCGCCAATGACGTAGGGCGTGCGGCCCGAAGCGGCGATGCCGATGAGGGAATCAAGATTGGTGATTTGGTATTCGCTCAAATCCTTCCAGGCTTGCTCGGCGTCGTCTTCGGCGAATTCCACGGCCTGGCGGATGGCTGAGTCGCCGCCCGCCATGATGCCGATGACCATGTCGAAGGGTACGCCGTAGGTTGGCGGGCATTCCGAAGCGTCCACGACGCCCAGTCGCCCACTCGTGCCGGCCCCGATGTAGAAAAGGCGACCGCCCTGCTTCATGCGCAGCACGATCTGCTCCACTAGTTTTTCAATTTGCGGAATGGACTTTTCCACGGCCAGCGGGACTGTTTTGTCTTCTTTATTCATATTGACCAAAAGCTCCTGAATGCTCATGCGTTCGAGGTGGTCGTAGTGGGAGGCAGTTTCGGTGGTCATTTATTAGTGGACGGTTGACGATTGACAGTTGACAGTTCTTATTTCGCACAATTATTGTCACGAGTCTTAATTGTATTATTTTTAGTTTCTTCTGGGTAATTTCTTTTAGTTTTTCCTTGCAAAGGTAAGCAAAGCCCTAAGTTCTTCATAAATCTTAAAAATTGCGGGATAATGTTTGGAAAATAAAAAGATAGCGTCCTTATTTGTCAAGCTATTTCTGTTCTAGCGAATTTTCGCTGCTAGTGAATTTTCATTTTTATGCAAGATACCGACACCCAAACCCTCAATAAATATTCCCGCACCCTCACGCAGGAAGTGACCAATCCCGCTGCGCAGGCCATGCTCTACGCCATTGGCTTGAAGGAAAAGGACATGGACAAGCCGCAAATCGGCATTGCCAGCACGGGCTACGAGGGCAATCCCTGCAATATGCACCTGAACGGCTTGTCCGTGTACGTGAAGCAGGGCGTCACGGCCAATGACATGATCGGGCTGATTTTCAACACCATCGGCGTGTCCGATGGCATGACCAACGGCAACGACGGGATGCGCTACTCGCTGCCCAGCCGCGACCTCATCGCCGATTCCATTGAGTCGGTGGTGGCGGCACAGTGGTACGACGGCGTGATTGCGGTCGTGGGTTGCGATAAGAATATGCCCGGTGCCATCATGGCAATGGCTCGACTGGAGCGTCCGGCCATCATGGTCTATGGCGGCACGATTCGCTCGGGACATTATAAAGGAAAGAAACTGGACATCGTTTCGGCATTTGAGGCTTTGGGCCAAAAATTTGCGGGGAATATTTCCGACGAAGATTATAAAGGCGTTATTCAAAACTCCATTCCCGGCCCCGGTGCCTGTGGGGGTATGTACACCGCCAACACGATGGCCGCCTCCATCGAAGCGATGGGCATGAGCCTGCCGTTCAGCAGCAGCTACCCGGCCACGCACGAGGGCAAGCAGGAGGAGTGCAAGAAAATCGGGGCAGCGATGAAGTTGCTCTTGGAAAGGGACATTACCCCCAAAGAAATTATTACGCGCAAGTCGCTGGAAAACGCGCTGACCCTGGTGATGGCACTGGGCGGCTCGACCAACGCCGCGCTGCACTACCTGGCTATTGCCCGTTCGGCGGGCCTTCCGCTAACGCTCGACGACATTCAGGAAATCAGCGACCGCACGCCCTTCATCGGCGATTTGAAACCCAGCGGTAAGTACTACATGGAAGACCTGTTGGAAATCGGCGGCGTCCCGGCCATTACGAAATACCTGCACGGCGAAGGGCTGATCCACGGCGACTGCCTGACGGTCACCGGAAAAACCGTGGCTGAGAACCTGGCCGAAGCATCAGATCTCGATTTTGACAACCAAAAAATAATATTCCCGCTCTCAAATCCCATCAAGTCCACGGGCCACATCCAAATTCTGTACGGCAACTTGGCCCCCACGGGGTCGGTGGCCAAAATCACAGGCAAGGAAGGTACCTTTTTCGAGGGCGACGCCAAGGTTTGTGAGCATGAATCAGAAATCATCGACATGCTGGCCAAAGGCGAAATCCGCGAAGGCCACGTGGTCGTCATCCGCAACTCGGGGCCAAAAGGCGGACCGGGCATGTCGGAAATGCTCAAACCAACTTCGGCAGTAATGGGCGCGGGCCTGGGCGATAAAGTCGCCCTCATAACCGACGGACGGTTCTCGGGCGGCACCCACGGCTTCGTGGTGGGCCACATCACGCCCGAAGCCTTCGACGGCGGCCCCATCGCGCTGGTACAGGACGGCGATAAAATCACCATCGACGCCAATACCCGCCAACTGACCCTGCACATTTCGGACGAGGAAATGGCCGCCAGAAAAAGCAACTGGAGACAACCCGCCCCCCGCTTCACCAGGGGCGTTCTGGGAAAATACATCCGCCAGGTAAAATCAGCCAGTGAGGGCTGCGTGACGGACGAGGATTAATTTTCAATATCATGACAAAAGAAGAGAACACCGCAGTGCTGGAAGTACCCGAAACGCTGACCGAAACTGCCGAGTTGATGAACGGCTCCCACGCGCTGATCCGGGCCTTGCTGGCCGAGGGAGTGGATACCATTTTTGGCTATCCGGGCGGGGCGATTATGCCCGTGTACGACGCCATTTACGATTATCAGGATCAGATCAACCACATTCTGGTGCGGCACGAGCAGGGCGCGGGCCACGCCGCCGAGGGCTACGCGCGTATCTCGGGCAAGGTAGGCGTGTGCCTGGTCACTTCGGGGCCGGGGGCTACCAACCTGATTACGGCCATCGCCGACGCCATCATCGACTCCACGCCGATGGTCTGCGTCGTTGGTCAGGTCGCCAAGCACTTGTTGGGAACCGATGCCTTTCAGGAGACGGACGTCATCGGCGTCACGATGCCCATCACCAAGTGGAATTTCCAGGTTACCTCCGCCGACGAAGTGCCGGAGGCGATGGCCAAGGCATTCTACATCGCGCGGGCGGGGCGTCCCGGTCCGGTGCTGATCGACATCACCAAGAACGCGCAGTCGGAAATGATGACGAAGCCGTTCACCTACGATTTTTGCCATAAACTCCCCGGCTACCATCCGCGCCTGGTTCCCAAGCGCGAACACGTGGAAGCTGCGGCCACGCTCATCAACGGGGCCAAGCGGCCGTTTTTGCTCTTCGGCCACGGCGTGAAGTTAGCCGGGGCTGAGAAAGAATTGCTCGAACTGGTCGAGAAAACCGGCATTCCCTGCGCTTCGACGCTGTTGGGCCTGTCGTCGGTTTCCGTGGATCATCCGCTGTACGCGGGTTGGCTGGGGATGCACGGCAATTACAGTACCAACCGCCTCACCAACGAATGCGACGTGCTGATCGGCATCGGGCTGCGCTTCGACGACCGCGTGACGGGCGATGTGACGCGCTACGCCAAGCAAGCGAAAATCGTTCACATCGAGATCGACCCCGCCGAGGTGGACAAAGTCGTGAAAGCCCATGCCCCCGTGGTCGGCGATGCGAAGGAAGCCCTGAAAATGCTCACGCCGCTCCTCAACCCTAATAGCCATGAGGAATGGCACGCCAAATTCAAGGAACTGGACGCGCAGGAAGAGGAAGCGATCACGATTCCCGAACTTTCGGGCAACACCGAGCAAATTAAAATGGCCGAGGTCGTGCGGATGCTTTCGGATAAAACCAAAGGCGAGGCTGTAATCGTAGCCGACGTGGGTCAGCACCAAATGGTCGCGGCGCGGTACTACGAGTTCAAAAGAAATAATTCCTTCATCACTTCCGGTGGTTTGGGAACGATGGGCTACGCGCTCCCGGCGGCCTTCGGGGCCAAAGTCGGTGCTCCCGAGCGGGAAGTGGTGGCGATCATCGGCGATGGCTGTTTTCAGATGACGATCCAGGAATTGGGTACCATTGCCCAAAGTGGTTTGCCCGTGAAAGCAATTATCCTGAATAATAACTACCTGGGTATGGTGCGGCAGTGGCAGCAGCTCTTTTTCGAGAAACGCTACTCGTTCGTAGAACTGCAAAACCCTGATTTCATCACCATCGCCAGAGGCTTCGGAGTGGATGGCCACACCTGCGACCAGCGCGAGAACCTCAGCGACTCGCTCGACAAAATGCTGGCCTCCGACAAGCCCTACCTGCTGGAAGTCATCGTAGAAAAAGAAGAAAACGTCTTCCCGATGGTAGCCTCCGGGGCTAGTGTGGCGGAAATACGGCTAAAATAACCCCCCATGACTTCATACACCATTTGTGTTTTTACCGAAAACTCCATCGGGCTGTTGAATAAGATTACGATCATCTTCACGCGCCGCCGGATCAACATCGAGAGCCTGACCGTATCCGAAACGGAGCGCAAGGGCATCTCGCGCTTCACGATTGTGATCAAAGAAGAATCGCGCGAGACGGTCGAAAAGATCGTTCGGCAGATTCGCAAGGTCGTCGAGGTGCTGGCAGTATTCGGCTACCTCAACGAGGAAATCGCTTACAACGAAATCGCCCTGTTCAAGATCCCGACGCCCGAAGGCGCCAAGCGGCTCGACATCGAGACCGTCAATAAGACTTACAAAGCCTGGGTCGTCTATTGGGGCCTCGACTACGTGGTGATCGAAAAAACCGGCACGGAAGAGCAGATCTTCGACTTCTTCAATTACATCAAACCCCACGGTATTCTTGAATTCGTCCGCTCGGGCCGCGTGGCCGTGAGCAAATCATCCCGTAGCCTGGTAGAATACCTGCCCGAAGAAGACCAGTACGACTATCTCACTTATAATTAGACGTGTTGGCTCAAAGATCTCATAACCGCGAGGGCGGACCTTCATAATTCATATCTCATAA
>JBBSKK010000289.1:0-5149 GCA_038256395.1 Cytophagales bacterium
CTTCTAGAATAGATGATTACCTTAAAGACAACAATCAAAAAAGGGCAAATCCCGATTGAGGATTTGCCCTTTTTTGATTGTTTGTCAATAATTTATATTTTCACGTTGCCGCCCACATTCTCGAACATGATGCCGCCGGCATCGTTCAACTCCATCATAATGACGGCGTCTTTGGCGACCTGTCCGCTGAGAATTCCCTTGGACAACTCATTGAGGATGCTCCGTTGCAGCACCCTTTTGAGGGGCCGCGCGCCGAAAGCCGGGTCGAAACCTTCCTCACCGAGTTTGCTCAGTGCCTCGTTGGTGGCGTCGAGGGTAATGCCCTGCTCGGCCAGCATTTTCTGGATACCCTTGAACTGAATATCCACGATCTTGCGGATATTGTCGCGGCTCAGCGGCTCGAAGAGGACGATTTCGTCGATGCGGTTCAGAAACTCGGGCCGCACGGAGGCTTTCAGCAGTTCCAGCACGGCTTGCTTGGTTTCCTCGATAATCAAGCTATGGTTCCAGCCTTCATCCTCGGCAAACTTCTCCTGGATGATGTGGCTACCGATGTTGGACGTCATAATAATAATCGTGTTCTTGAAATTGGCGGTCCGGCCCTTATTGTCGGTCAGGCGGCCTTCGTCCAGCACTTGCAGCAGAATGTTCCAAACGTCGAGATGCGCCTTCTCGATTTCGTCCAGCAGAATCACGCTGTACGGCTTGCGGCGCACGGCCTCGGTCAGTTGGCCGCCTTCATCGTAGCCCACGTAGCCGGGAGGGGCCCCCACCAGGCGGCTCACGGCGTGGCGTTCCTGGTACTCGCTCATGTCGATGCGCACGATGGCATTCTCGTCGTTGAACAGGTACTCCGCCAGGGTCTTCGCCAGCTCCGTTTTACCCACGCCCGTCGGGCCGAGGAACAGGAAGCTGCCGATGGGCCGCTTGGCGTCCTGCAAGCCCGCGCGGCTGCGGCGCACGGCGTCGGAAACTACTTCGATGGCCTCGTTTTGTCCGGCCACGCGCTGGTGCAGACGGTCTTCCAGGTGCAGAAGTTTCTCGCGGTCGCTTTGCAGCATCTTCTGCACGGGAATTCCCGTCCACTTGGCTACTACTTCGGCGATGTCTTCGGCGCCGATTTCTTCCTGCATCAGGCGGCGGTCGCCTTCGGATTTTTGCAACTCGTCCAGCTTTTGCTGCGCTTCGGGAATGCGGCCGTAGCGTATCTCGGCCACCTTGCCGAAGTCACCGGAGCGTTCGGCCTGCTCGGCTTCCAGCTTCATTTGATCCAGCGATTCTTTCAGGCCGCGAATTTCGTTCACCACGCCTTTCTCATTTTCCCACTCGGCCCTTAGGGCGTCGCGGTCTTCGCTGAGGTCGGCAATTTCCTTGTTGAGGACGCTTTCCTTGTCCTTGTTGTCCTCACGGCGGATGGCTTCGCGCTCGATCTCCAACTGCATGATGCGACGGTTCAACTCGTCGAGTTCTTCGGGAACGCTGTCCATTTCCAGCCGTAGTTTGGAGGCGGCTTCGTCCATGAGGTCTATGGCCTTGTCGGGCAGGAAACGGTCGCTTATGTAGCGGTTAGACAGTTCCACGGCGGCAATTACGGCGTCGTCCTGTACGCGCACCCCGTGGTGCAGTTCGTACTTGTCCTTGATGCCGCGCAGAATACTAATAGCGTCGGCTACGGAAGGCTCGTCGACCGTCACGATCTGGAAGCGACGCTCTAGGGCTTTGTCCTTCTCCATGTACTTTTGGTACTCCTTCAGAGTGGTGGCCCCGACGGCGTGGAGTTCACCCCGCGCCAGAGCGGGTTTCAATAGATTGGCGGCGTCCATAGCGCTTTCGCCACCGCCGCCTGCGCCAATCAGTGTGTGAATTTCGTCAATGAAAAGGATGATTTCACCCTCAGAGTCGGTCACTTCCTTAATGACCGATTTGAGGCGTTCCTCAAACTCGCCTTTGTACTTGGCGCCCGCGATGAGCAGACCCATATCGAGGGAGACGATGATTTTTGATTTCAAATTTTCGGGAACGTCGCCCTGCACAATGCGTTGGGCCAGGCCCTCCACGATGGCCGTCTTACCGACACCCGGTTCCCCGATCAGAATCGGATTGTTCTTAGTACGGCGGCTCAGGATTTGCAGTACACGACGGATTTCCTCGTCGCGCCCAATCACAGGGTCTATTTTCCCGGCTTGTGCCAAGTCATTCAAGTTTTTGCTGTAGCGTTCCAGGGAACGGTACTTGGCTTCGGCGTTTTGGTCTTTCACGGGATTATTTTTTCCTCTAAGTTCTTTAATGGCTTCTTTCAATTCTTTTTCTTTGAATCCGGCGTCCTTCATCAGCTTGGCGACGGAATCCTTTCCACTCACCAGCCCCAGTAGCATCAGCTCGATACTCACGAACTCGTCGCCGAATTCTTTCAGGTAGGTCTGAGATTTATTCAGCGCGTTCGTCAGGTCGGTACCTAGGTAGGTTTGGCCGCCGCTGACTTTGGGGTAGCCTTTCACGATGGCTTCTAGCGCCTGCATGAGCGCGGTCTGGTTGACGTTCGTTCTGTTCATCAGGAAGGTGGAGGTATTGACGTCTTCCTGTAAAATGGCCTGCAGCGCGTGACCGGTTTCGACAGCCTGCTGCTGATTAGCCTGGGCCATTTGCAAGGCTTTCTGGATCACCTCCTGCGCCTTAATGGTATATTGGTCAAAATTCATAGTTATCTCTTTAATTCTTCAATAGGCGATTAGGTATTGAAGTGCAGAAAAGGACATACCGCCCATTATTTTCGGAAAAAATGTCTTGAAGTGTTCCATTTTTTCTACATTCAATGCCAAAACGTCATTTTATGATTACGTACTGGTATTTTATCCAGTCATTTTGCCGCGTTGGATTGTACATTTTCCCAGGTAAGTGAACTATTAAGCGACTTTGCCGATAAATTGCAGAAAAGAAAGAATTACAAGGAATAAAATTGTATTATTTGGAGAACATCCATAAAGGGTCAACCTTTGTGAAGGAATAACGAACCTAGGGCATTCAGGTATTGCTAAGAGGGTCTTATTCAACGATTTTTGAATCTTAACGGTTGGTACGAATATTACTATTGTAGTCAATAATTGCAATATTTCATTTTGTGGCGATTCCCACCAAATTGCGCCCACAGTTTTACCCTAGCCTTATGCACAAAGAAATCCTCGAATGGCACAGCCCATCCCTCAATAAGAATATGAAAATGGCCGTGTACGGTCACTACGGCACCGCGCTGCTCATGATTCCTACGGCGGCTTCGGACCATTTGGAATACGAACATTTTGGTCTGATTGAAGCCATCCGCCCCCATATCGACTCAGGAAAGGTGAAGGTGTTTTGTGTGGAGAGCATTAACGGTGAAAGCTGGCTGAATCCCTATATGTCGGGTTACGAACAAGCCGTTCGGTACCAGGATTTCAACGACTACATTACCCGGGAAGTAATTCCTTTTATCCGTGCCTCTACCAGTCCCGAAACCCAGATTATCACCTGCGGTGTGTCGATGGGTGCGTTACACGCCGCCAACCTGTTTTTTAAGCATCCCGACCTAATTCAGGGTGTGCTGGCCCTGAGCGGCTGCTATGACCTAAGCGCCTATACCAATGGCTACTACGACGACAACGTTTATTTCAATTCCCCGGCCCACTACCTGCGTAACCTCAACGCGCAGTGGCACCTCGATCTCTACCGCCAAAGTCGCCACATCTACTTCGTCACGGGTTCGGGCGACTACGAAAATCCCGATTCATCCCGCCAAATCTCTACGATTTTAAACTCCAAAAACGTCTATCACGAACTGGACATCTGGGGCGAAGACATGCCCCACGAGTGGTGGGTCTGGCAGCGGATGCTGCCGCATTATTTGGAGACGAGGTTTTAGGAAGGGGAGGAATGGAGGAATGGATAAAAGGAGGAAAGGAAGGCCTACACCAGGCACACGATTGGTAACATCCTTTCCTCCCTCCTCCTTTCCTCCTTTCCTCCTTTTATCCTCCAGAAAACTGCCCCAAAAACCTAACATCGTTCTCCGTAAAGAAACGCAGGTCTTTGATGCCGTAGCGGAGCATAGTGATGCGCTCGATGCCCATGCCGAAAGCAAAGCCGGTGTATTCTTCGGGGTCGATACCGCAGTTGGACAGGACATTGGGATCCACCATGCCGGAGCCGGCGATCTCGACCCAACCGGAGTACTTGCAGACGTTGCAGCCCGCGCCTTTGCAGATAAAGCAGGAAACGTCGATCTCGGCGCTGGGTTCGGTGAAGGGAAAATAGGAGGGACGCAGCCGGATTTTCGAGTCCTTGTCGAACATCTCTTTGGCGAAATGGAACAAGGTATCTTTCAAGTCCTTGAAGCTGACGTTCGTATCCACGTAAAGCCCTTCCACCTGGTGAAAAATGCAGTGGGCGCGGGCCGAAATGGCTTCGTTGCGGAACACGCGGCCCGGCATGATCGAGCGGATCGGCGGCTTTTTGTGTTCCATCAGCCGCACTTGCACGTTGGAGGTGTGGGTACGCAATAGCACATCGTCCTTGACGTGAGTTTCGCTTTTCTCGATGAAAAACGTGTCCTGCATCTCACGGGCGGGGTGGTTGTCGGGGAAGTTTAACGCCCCGAAGTTGTACCAGTCTGTCTCGATTTCGGGACCGTCGGCCACGTTGAAGCCCATGCGCTCAAAAATTTCGATGATGCGACGGCGCACGATAGTCAGCGGGTGCAGGCTGCCCATTTGGTCGGGAACGACGGGTAGGGTGAGGTCCACCGAAGGCCCCGCGTCGCCTGATTTGCCTTCTTCCAACTTAGCGTTAAATTCTTCAAAGCGTTCCTGCACGCGGTTTTTGAGTTCGTTCAGCGTCAGTCCCAAGGCGCGGCGGTCTTCGGGGGCGGCTTCTTTCAGGCTCCCGAACAGGTCGGTGACGACGCCTTTTTTACTCAAGTAGCGCAGTCGGTAAGCTTCAAGCGCTTCTTTCGTCGTGACTTCGCACTGGTTTATTTCGGCTAGTAGTTCTTTTACCTTTTCGGCAATCATTTTTTAAGTCTATGAGTCTATGAGTCTATGAGTCTATGAATCTATAAATCTATGAGTCTACAGTATTCCAGTTCTGAACCTCTGCGGCGGGCCGCTCATAGATTGAA
>JBBSKK010000290.1:0-5145 GCA_038256395.1 Cytophagales bacterium
AGGCTCGACCAAAAACAGCGGCTGGTCAAACTCGACGGGCGTGGCGTTCTCTACCAGCACTTTCACGATTCGGCCCGATATTTCCGACTCGATCTCGTTGAACAGCTTCATGGCTTCGATGATGCACACGGGCTTCCCAGGCTTGATTTCGTCGCCGACGTTCACCAGCGAAGGCATCTCGGGGCTGGAAGCGCGGTAGAAAGTGCCGATCATGGGTGATTTCACGGTTATGTAGCTGGCTTCGCTGTCGACGGCGGGCGTTACGGCGGGAGCCGCCGCCGGGGCAGCTGGTAGAACTGCAGCGGGCGCAGAGCCCACCTGGGCGGGCAAAGAAGCCGCCGGAGCCGCCGCGTAGGTCGGCGTCGCGTTGCGCTTCACCTTGATTTTCAACTCGGAGGTTTCGATGTTCACCTCATCCAGCCCCGATTGGGCGATGAAGTCGATCAATTTCTGAATTTCCTTGGTTTCCATAGTTAGGGGTCTTGGTTCTGAGGGAAAACAAATGGTTGGGAAAATTATGATTTGACGCGCTCCACGTAGTCATAGGTGCGGGTGTCGATTTTTAGCACGTCGTCCTGCTCGATGAAGATGGGGACGTTAATTTTAGCACCAGTCTCGACCTCCACCGATTTCTTAGGCGAGTTGGCCGTATCGCCCCGGATGCCGGGTTCGGCGTAGGTGACTTTCAGTTCCACGAAAGCGGGCAGTTCGCAGGTGAGCGGGGCGTCGTTTTCTGTATTCATCAGAATCTCAACTTCCTGCCCCTCCTTCATCAGGTCAGCACCAGTAACCAGTTGCTCGGTCAGCAGGATTTGCTCGAAGTTCTCGGTATTCATGAAGTTATACCCCACTTCGTCTTTGTACAAAAACTGGAATTTCTGCCGCTCGACCCGCACGGGCGTTATGCTTGCGCCGGAGTTGAAGGTGTTGTCCAGCACCTTTCCCGAAGTCAGGCTTCTCATTTTGGTACGAACAAAAGCATTGCCCTTGCCCGGCTTGACGTGCTGGAACTCAATAATTTGGAATAGATCGTGGTTGTACTCGATCACTAATCCGTTGCGGATATCAGAAGTTGAAGCCATTTTTTTTAGTGGAAAGTGGAGAGTTGAAAGTGGAGAGTTATTGGACGTCGATATTCAGAATGACCTCCGCGCGTTGCTCTTTACATTCATTTACCACAAATTAATAATTCAAATTATAAGTACTTGTATTTCAATAATTATTAAAAAAGAAGTGGTGAATTTCAACACAACAGCAGAATAAAAAAACTATCAACTCTCCACTTTCAACTCTCCACTAGAATAAGCCCACTTCACGTAAGCCGTTCCCCACGTAAAGCCGCCGCCGAAGGCCGCGAGAATCAAGTTATCGCCTTTTTTGAGCTGGGACTCGTAGTCCCACAGACAGAGCGGGATGGTGGCGGCAGTGGTGTTGCCATATTTCTGGATATTGAGCATCACTTTATCCATGCCCACGCCCATGCGGTTGGCGGTGGCTTCGATGATGCGCTTATTGGCTTGATGCGGCACAAGCCAGGCGACGTTGTCGCCCGTCAAGCCGTTCTTTTCCATGATTTCGGCGGAGCAATCGGCCATTTTTTTTACCGCAAACTTAAACACCTGCTGTCCGTCCTGATAGGCGTAGTGTTCGCGTTTGTCGATAGTTTCGTGCGTGGGCGGGTAGCGGCTACCCCCGGCCTTCTGGTTGAGGTAGGGCTGGCCTACGCCGTCGGAACGAATGATGGAGTCGAGCAATCCGTAGCCCTCATCGTTGGCCTCCAGCAGTACCGCCCCGGCTCCGTCGCCAAACAGGATGCAGGTCGTACGGTCGGTGTAGTCCGTAATGGCCGACATTTTATCGGCTCCTACGACAATGACTTTTTTATATTTCCCGGTCTCGATGAACTGCGACGCCAACGTCAGCGCGTACACGAAACCCGAACAAGCCGCCTGCACGTCGAAACTACCCACATTGCGGATGCCGACCATGTCGCAGATGAGGTTGGCCGTGCAAGGAAAAATGTAGTCGGGCGTTGTGGTGGCGCACACCAGCAGGTCGATTTCTTCGGGCGAGGTATTGGTTTTTTCCAGAAGGCCCTTCACCGCCTCGGCCCCCATGTGAGAACTGCCCATTCCTTCGCCTTTCAGAATGCGCCGCTCCTTGATGCCCGTCCGGCTAACGATCCACTCGTCGTTGGTATCCACCATCTTTTCCAGCTCAGCGTTGGTCAAAATATAGTCGGGAACATAGCCAAATACGCCAGTGATGGCGGCTTTTGCGTGGGTCATATTGTGAGTTTCTGTTTTTTCCAAAGTGGTCAGGCGAGGGCTTGGGCGATGTGTACGTAGGCGTTGGCTTCAACTTGCTTCACGGCCCAGGAAATCATATTTTTGATGGCGAGCGGCGACGACATGCCGTGGGCAATCATCACGTTGCCGTTCACGCCAACGATGGGGCTGCCGCCCACGCCCTCGTAGTTGGTACGGGCAATAAATTCGTCCTCGACGCCCCGGCTTTTCGTGACTTCGTAGAGCGACTCTCCCAGTTTGAAAAGGATATTTCCCGTAAAGCCGTCGGTCACGATGACATCGGCTTTATTGGTAAAAAGGTCTTTCCCTTCGATATTTCCTATAAAATGGATGCGCTTATTGTCTTTCAGGAGTTGGTGCGCCGCTTGAGCGATCAGGGAGCCTTTCTGTTCCTCCTCGCCGATGTTCATCAGCGCTACGCGGGGGCGGTCGATCTGAAAGGTGTACTTGGCAAAGAGCGAACCGATTTCGCCGAACTGCCCCAGTACGTCGGGCTTGCAGTCGGCGTTGGCCCCAATGTCGATCATGATGGCGTAGCTGCCGTCCACCTGCGGTACGAAACCTGCAATGGCGGGCCGCAGAATGCCCTCGATGGCCCGGATACTGAACAGCGCCCCCACGTGCATCGCACCCGTGTTGCCCGCGCTGCAAAAAATGTCCACCGCCTTGTCCTTTAAAAGCTTAAACCCAATTCCAATGCTGGAATTGGGTTTCTGCGAGAGGGCTTTGGTGGGGTGTTCGCCCATTTCGATTACATCCTCAGCGTGGACGATCTCCACCGCCGGAGAATTGAAATCGTGCTGCTGCAATATTTCGCGAATGGCATTTTCCCGACCGATCAGAACGATTTGCGCGTCAGCAGGCAAGTCGGCGGCGGCCATAACGACCCCTTCGACGATCGCCTTTGGCGCGAAATCACCACCCATCGCATCTACCGCAATCTTCATTTACACACCTTTTTTGTTGACTAAAAAATGAAAACGTAGGGTAAATTTAGCAGTTGCGAGTCAGTAAAAAAGAATTTCGCAACAACTATTTGCAAAGCTGCTGCGAAATCAGGGTCGTAAGCAACGTCCAATCAGACTACTTTGGCGTAATCTTCGATCATCAAAGTACCCTTGTAGTACAGGTTGCCCTCGTACACGTGAGCGCGATGCGAGCGATGTACTTCACCCGTCGTGGGGTCGGTTGACAGTTGCTTGGCGGTCAGCTTGTAGTGGGTGCGGCGCTTGTCGCGGCGGGTGGTGGAGTGTCTCCGTTTAGGATGTGCCATCGTTAGTTATGAATTATGAATTATGAATTATGAGTGAATATTCTTGCGAGATTCACTTGACTTTTAACAACTTGATTTCCTGATTTAAAGTCAAAGTATTTGAAAACCTAAAACCTAACAACCTAATACCTACTTTAATTTCTTCAAAGCCTCCCAACGGGGGTCGGTTTTTTCGGTGGTATCTTGTTTTTCGGAGCTGTATATCAGCGTTTCCGTTTCTTCGTCGTCCTCCTCCGGCTTGCGCAGGTCGGGGTGGATTTTTTTCATGGGCAGAGCCAGGGCGATGAACTCGTAAATGTAGCCCGCTACGTTGATTTGCGTCGTGTTGCGGTTGATGATCGAAATCTCTTCGGTCAGTTCCTCGTCGTGGTCGCCGAATTTCAGGATCATCCGGTTTTGCGTGTCTACCGGTTCGTCAAAGCATTCCAGCGAACGGTCGCAGGTCAGTTCCGCCTTTCCCTTGATGTCGAACCAAAGCTGAATCATGGTGCTGGACTTCTCCAACCGCAGATGCACCCGGAAATCGCCCTTTTCGATTAGGTCCTGGTCTATTTCCGCAAAGTAGGCCGGGCCTATCTCGTAGTCGAATTCGTGCGGTCTGTCTTCCAAACCGTAAATTCCAATCGTATATTTGCTCAGTTCTCTCACTTCGTTCCGCAAAAAGGAGTGCAAAGATAGAATCTTTATTTTGAAAATTCAACGGCTGCGGGATATTTAGTCCGGGCAACCGCATGAGTCGTAGGTCTTGGAAAACAACTATCTAAACTGTCCATTGTCAACTGTCACCTGCCAACTTGTTAAGAGTCCCCTCCGACATCAGCAGCCAGGAATTCGAGTCCCTGAAAATTCAGGACATGACCTTTGTGGCCTACCGTAACGAGGTCTATCCGTCGCGCTACGAAGTGTTTTTTGAGGAACACGCCGTGATCGTGGTGCTGGAAGGCGAGAAGAAATTCAGCAGCACCACGCAGGATGTGCGGGTCGCGAAGGGCGACATTCTTTTTGTGCAGCGGGGGTTTTACCTCATGTCGGAGTCGATTCATGAAGAATACAAGAGCCTGGTTTTTTTCTTTGATGAAAAGCTTTTGAAAGAATTCGTTGGGCCGCACGGCGAGCTGTTCGAGGGCCGGGCTGCTCGCGAGGAAGCGCCGCTGCAAGCCCCGATTCTGCATTTGCACTCCTCCGAAAATTTCCAGCGGTTCATCGCCTCGGTTCTCCCCTATTTTCGTTCCGAAAGCAACCTGAAAACCCATTTTCTGCGGCTGAAATTTCAGGAACTGCTGCTGCATTTACTGGAAATAGATCGGTCAGGAAAGTTACAATCCATTTTGCTCAGCATTCATCAAGGCCAGAAGGCCGACCTGCGGTTTTTGATGAACAGCTACTCCCTCAAACCGCTCACGCTGAACGAACTGGCCCGGCTGTCGGGTCGTAGCCTGTCGGCCTTCAAGCGGGATTTCCAGGGAGAATTCAACACTTCGCCCGCTTATTGGATCAAGCAGCAGCGGCTGGAACACGCGGATTTTCTGCTTCGCACTACGGAAATGAACGGCTCGGAAATCA
>JBBSKK010000291.1:0-5132 GCA_038256395.1 Cytophagales bacterium
CCAAAAAATGAATTTCTCTGGTCGGACGAACCTGTGAAGGATTTCTACTTAAAGGCCGAGGTACTTATGGAAACTAACACCGCCAACGCCGGGATTCAGTTCCGCTCAGTCAAGGCAAATTCGACCGGGCAGGCTTTGGGTTATCAAGCCGATATGGGCAAGAGCGTGTGGGGACGGCTATATCACGAACACGGCCGCCAGAAGCTGTTTTGGTCGGACCGAGGTGAGCAGGCCGTCAAGCCCGGCGAGTGGAATACCTACGAAATCTTGGCCGTCGGCGACCGCATCTGGACGGCGATCAATGGTACTTTGGCGGTGGCAGTCAAGGATCCGGGCGGTGATGCGTCAGGCTATATCGCCCTGCAACTCCACGCCGGGCCACCACAAACGGTTCGGTACAAGATCATTGAGCTTGATCGTGATCCTGAAATAAAGCTGGCGGGGATGGAGGAGGAAGCATTGAACGCAGAACTGCAAGTACCGATGGATAAAGAGTGATTATGCACCTAAACAGCTCTTACTTATCCTGCTTCACCTTATGAAACTACTGCTCCTTTTCGCCAGTCTGACCCTCATCAGTCTAAGTACCTCCGCCCAAAAACAACCAAACACCGAGCGCGATAGGTACTTTGCACAAGCCCTAACCAACGGCAAAGCCGCCAACGAGTCTTTCCGACATTGCCAGCGATTCGTGACGGGTTGGCTGAACAATGCCGATCCCACGACCGGACTCATTCCGCGCAACCTTAAAGAGAGCAAGTGTATCTGGAATGCCTGGGATGCGGCTGCCGACAACTACCCCTTTATGGTCATGACGGCGGCCATGCTGGATCGTCCGCTTTTTGAGGGACGAATGCGGGAAATGTTGGCAACCGAAACCCGGCTTACCTCCCGCATTGGCCAACTACCCGATACCTATTCATTTTGTAAAAATGGATTCGAGAATACGCAGCCCGATACCAGTCAGATCATTTTCGGAACCGCCGAGTACATGAAAGACGGCCTGATTCCTCTCACCGAGTGGCTCGGCCCCAGTCCCTGGACGGAGCGGATGCTGGGAATGCTGACTGACCTTGACAAACTCGTTGATGTACCCACGACGATTAAAGGCAGGTTCTTTGGAAATAGCGCAGTTGTGGAAGTGGGCGGCGACCTTTTGCAGGTTCTTGCACGCATGTACTCCATGACCAAAAATCCCCAATGGCTCACCTGGGGCATACAAATCTCTGACTATTACCTCAATCCCCAACACCTGCCAACCCGCAACCTTCCCAGACTTCGTTTACGCGATCACGGTGGTGAAATCGTGGCGGGACTGGTGGAAATGTACGCTATTGCGTCAGTGTTTCGCCCCGAAAAAAAGGAGCAGTGGCAGCCCTACATTCACGAGATGCTCGACACGATTCTGGCGAAGGGCCGAAATGAACACGGCCTTTTCTACGATGAAATCAACCCCGTATCAGGTGAGATCCTGGCGGCCCATCTGGCCGATACGTACGGATATATCCTCAATGCTTATTATACTGTGTACCTGCTCGACCGCACCGAAGCGTACCGGGCAGCCGTACTCAAACCGTTGGGTAATCTGAATACCCATTACAGAAACCAAAACTGGGAAAACGGCAGTGCCGATGGCTACGCCGACGCCATAGAAGGAGCGCTCAACCTCTATCTGCGTGAGCGCGTTCCCACGCTCGACAACTGGATCGACAGCGAAATCAAGGTACTCTGGAATTTTCAGCAAGCGGACGGTATCATCGAAGGTTGGCACGGCGATGGCAATTTTGCCCGCACTTCTCTGATGTACGCTTTGTGGAAAACGGCAGGAATTACTGTATCTGATTGGTCGCCTGATTTGACCTACGGGGCGGTAGTTGAGGATGGAACGCTTTACGTGGCGATGAAAGCGGAGTCGGATTGGAAGGGAAAGTTGCAGTTTGGCTCCCCCTTGCACAAAACTAATCTGCACCTACCTTTCGATTACCCCCGCATCAACCAATTTCAGGAATGGTACCCGATGGAAAAAGAGCGTAAATATGTGGTAACTATTAATGGTAAGAAGCGAAATGTGCAAGGTGCCGATCTAATTGCAGGATTACCAATTGACTTGAAAAGCGGCGAAACAGTTCGCGTCGAGGTTCACCCTTAACCGAGTGGTTTGGTGATAAAAATTCTCACTGCATATAAAATCCGAATGTACAAAGTGCTTTTATTGGCCGCCGCTCTGTTAGGAACTAGTTTACTCCTCGGCACTACCCAAAACATTGAAAGGACGTTTTGGAAAGCTTCCGGTAGTCAGGCACTTCCTACAACCGACAAGACCGCTCCGAATCGTCCCAACGTTCTCTTCATTTGCATCGACGACCTGCGGCCCGACCTGGGCTGCTACGGCAACGTTGAAATCCATTCGCCCAACCTCGACGCGCTGGCAGCCCGCTCCGCCGTTTTTACGCGGCATTACGTGTCGGTGCCCACCTGCGGGGCGTCGCGGTACAGTCTGCTGGCGGGCAAGCGGCCCATGACGCCGACCGACCTGAACAATGAAGCCGCCATCCGCGAACTCAGCCGCCGACCGCGAACTGCGATTCCAGAAACCTTCATCGACCACCTGCGCCGCAGCGGGTACTACACGGTGGGCATCGGCAAAATCAGCCACATGCCCGATGGCTACGTTTATGGTTACGAAGAACCCAAGAGCGACCAGTTGGAGCTACCATATAGTTGGGACGAGATGCTTTTCGACCACGGCAAATGGGGAACTGGCCACAATGCCTTCTTCGGCTACGCCGACGGCTCCAACCGCCAAAGCCGTAACAAGCAGGTAAAACCCTACGAAAGCGCCGATGTGGACGACGAAGGCTACCCGGATGGCCTGTCGGCGAAGCTGGCGGTGAGCAAGTTGCAAGAGTTATCAAAAAAAGAGCAGCCGTTCTTTTTGAGCGTCGGTTTTTTCAAACCCCACCTGCCCTTCACGGCCCCCAAAAAATACTGGGATCTCTACAACGAGTCAAAAATCAGCCTGACGCCCTCGCCCGATATCCCCGAGAATGTGAACGCGGCCAGTCTGCACCAAAGCTCCGAGTTCAACTCGTACCAGGCGGGGGACGAAAAGCCATCGCTGAAAAACCCGGTGTCCGACGCTTATGCCCGCAAGCTGCGGCACGCCTACTACGCCAGCGTCAGCTACACCGACGCCCAGGTAGGCCGGGTACTGGCCGAACTGAAAAGATTAAACCTGGACAAGAACACCATTGTGGTGGTGTGGAGCGACCACGGCTGGCAACTCGGCGACTACCGCGTATGGGGCAAGCACACCATATTCGAGCGGGCGGTCAGGAGTGTGCTGATGGTCAAGTCGCCGGAAGTTAAGCGCGGCCAAAAGCTCGACCAAATCGTCAGTAGCATCGATATCTACCCCAGTCTGCTGGAACTCTGCGGCCAGCAGCCCATCGCCAAGGTGGACGGGAAGAGTTTTGTGAAGCTACTGAAAGGCAAGAAAGTATCCAACTGGGAGAACGTGGCGTACAGCTATTTCAACAAGGGAATTAGTGTACGTACCGACCGCTACCGATTGACCAAGTACTTCCGAGAGACTCAACCCGTTATCGAATTGTACGACCACCGGAACGACCCGAATGAGAACAAAAACGTGGCTGAGTCCAGCCCGAAAATTGTTGATGAACTGATGCCGATTTTGGAAAAAGGGGATACAGGATTGTTCGACTAAAAAGTCATTTCAGACCATTAGATAGCGTAGGAGAATCTTCTTCTACGCTATTATTATTTTAAGGTAAAGACTTCTGTATCAGAGCTGGAATAAAACAATTTGAATATTTTTCAAAAACATTTAGGGATTCAGGCGGCTTGTTCTACCATACTGCAAAAGGGATGAACCAATAATGAAAAATGGCGGGCGTAAAACAGCTTGATGATGCGCGGTTGGTAGAATTTCTCAGGGAAGGCCGTCGGGCCGCCTTCGAGGAGATTTACCAGCGCTACTGGTGCAAGCTGTACAGCGTTGCCTACTACCAGACGGGCGTCCGCGAGGAAGCCGAAGAATTGGTGCAGGAGGTTTTCCTACAACTGTGGAGCCGCCGCGCCCAGGTCGTTATCCGGCACCTGGGCTTGTACCTGACCGTGGCGATCAAGAATCAGTCCTATGACTACATCAAATCCCAGATCAGCTCCCGCAAGTATCAGGAGTACCTGATTTTCCAGGAAATTCACCACCACCACGCTACCGACGACATCGTCAACTTCACCGACTTGGCCCAGGCCGTGGAGGAGGCACTGGGCCGTCTGCCCGAGAAAAGCGCCGAGATTTTCAAGCGCAGCCGCTTCGAGAACCAATCAGTGCGCGAAATTGCCGATGGA
Organism: Cytophagales bacterium; assembly: GCA_038256395.1. Classification (GTDB taxonomy): domain Bacteria; phylum Bacteroidota; class Bacteroidia; order Cytophagales; family Spirosomataceae; genus Persicitalea. The sequence continues at coordinate 4,375 of JBBSKK010000291.1, forward strand.
CTAAATTTGAGCGAGAAAGCCGTCGAGTACCACATCACGAAGTCGCTCCGGTTTTTGAAAGAAAACCTCAAACACTACCATACTGATAACTAGGCCGCCCCTAGGTATACCGCTATGACGCAGCAAGAATTCAACCAGCTTTTGAAACGCTACCTGGCCGGGGAGACCACCGCCACGGAGGACCAGTTCCTGCTGGAATGGTACGAAGACCCCGCCAACCAAATGGAGCTGGATCTGACCGAAATTCAGAAATCAGTAATAAAGAAACGGATGTGGGACAGCATCCGCCCGCACACGCAGCCCCCCTGGACGACCCGCATCGTTCGCCTGGCCTGGACATCGGCCATCGCGGCTTGTCTTATACTGGGCTGGATATGGGTCAATCCGCTCGACTCTCCCCTGCGGCTGGACTCGACGGTGGCTTCGATGAAAAAGGAGCAGTCGAAAGTGGAAGTTAAAAACACCGACCAGCCCGAGCGTGAAGTACTTCTGCCCGATGGCAGCAAGGTGACGCTCAACCAGGGCAGCCGCCTAAGCTACGACCCCACTTTCAACCAAACGCGCCGCGAGGTCACGCTGACGGGCGAAGCCTTTTTTGAAGTAAAGCGCGATGAAACCCGGCCCTTCGTGGTGCATACGGGTGAATTGGTGACGGAAGTACTGGGAACAAGTTTTCGGATCAGGCAAAATAGCCAAGGCAAAAGCGTCGAGGTGTCAGTACGGGAAGGCAAGGTGTCGGTGTACGCCGAAAACAAACA
>JBBSKK010000292.1:0-5124 GCA_038256395.1 Cytophagales bacterium
AGTACCTGCAACTCGTAGAGTCCCTGCATGAATACGCCGCTGTTGCCGCGTCCCTGGCTGTTGCCCTTCACCTCGGCGGGCGAGCGCCACTCGATGTGCAACTGGAAATCACCAAAATCGCGCTTGGTTTGGATGCCGCCTTTGCCGGGTGCGGTAATGATGGCATTCTCGGCCACCGTCCAGCCCGCCGGGCCGCCTTTCACCGATTCCCATTGATCCAGGTTACGGCCATCGAACAGCACAATGGCATCCGACGGGGCCGTGAAACCCGAGACCGCCGTCGAAGCTGCACCGGGCGTGACGAGGCGCGGCTCCGGACTCCAGACTTCGCTGGACTCGGGCGTCATTTTTTTGGGTTGGAGCTGGCCCTGCGCCGCAAAGGTGGCCATCAGGGCGAGGGCCGCAATGAATAATTTCTTCATAAGATTTCTTAAAAATTAAAGGGAAAATACTGTCTTGGATAACAACATACCCAGAAAAGCGGTTGAAATGGTGATTCTAACCGCTAAAAATGTCATTTTCCCGCCCATAAATCGTAATTTTCGGGTCTGAAATTATTATCAACCTGTGATTCAATCCTATATGTCAAGAAGACGAAGTACTTATTCAAGATACGCAGTTCTGGGAGCATTGCTCCTCGTAGGGCTGTCGTCTTTTGCTCAAACCAAAATCCCGCTCAACGACCTTTCCGCTTTTACCAACAAAGCGGGTAACTGGAGCATCGTCGGTGACGCTTCGGTGGATATTTCCCAGCCCAATACCCTGAACACTACACCCGGCAAGGGGGTTTTGGCCTGCATCCACAAACAGGGCACCTATGGCCCCGACTACGAACTGCTCACCAAGTTTCAGCACGGCGACCTGGACATCGAGATGGATTACATGCTCGCCAAAGGCTCCAACTCGGGCATTTATCTACAAGGAAACTACGAGGTACAGCTCTTCGATAGCTGGGGCAAAAAGTCCGTCAATTACAGCGACAACGGCGGCATTTACCACCGCTGGGACGACAAGCAGTCCAAGGGACAGGAAGGCTACGAAGGCACTTCGCCCCGCATTAACGTATCGAAGGCTCCCGGCCTGTGGCAGCACATCGCCATTTCGTACCAGGCCCCGCGTTTTGACAAATCGGGCAAAAAAATCGCCAACGCCGTGTTCCTGAAAGTGGAATTGAACGGCATCACCATCCACGAAAACGTAGAAGTGAGTGGCCCGACACGCGGCGCGATGGGCCAGGACGTCCCGATGGGACCGCTCCGCATTCAGGGCGACCACGGTTCGCTGGCGATCAAGAACATCGTCATCGACAATTTTGACAAAAAGCCGGGAACGCTCTCGAACTTGCAGTACAAAACCTACTACGGCAACTATTCCCAGGATCTCGACCCCGCCACGCTGAAAATGGACGGCTCCGGCACCGCCGAGGCGCTGACCTGGGATGTCTTGAAAAACAAGAATAACTATGTCCTGACCTTCACCGGCACCTACAACGCCCCCACGGCGGGCAACTACACCTTCCGCTTGCAAGCCTCGGGCAACAGCAAACTCAAAATCGACGGCAAAGAAGTGATGGGCGATTCCTGGAAAAGTGCCAACGAGTTCCGCACCGAAACGACCAAACTCAGCGTGGGCGACCATAAGCTGGAACTCTACGTCAACAAACGCGATGGCTGGCTGCAGCCCGTGCTGGGCCTGTGGGTGTCCGGGCCGGGCTTCCGCGAAGTGGCTTACCACAGCCTGGGTTCCACACTGGGCGGCAGCCCGCCCGACCCGATTCTGGTGAACGCCGATAATAACACCGTGCTTCGCAGCTTCATGGACATTCAGCCCTCCCCCAACAAGCGCGAGCGGGTTGTACACGCCGTGTCGGTGGGTAGCCCCTCAGGAATGCACTATACTTACGATATGGACAAAGGCGCGCTTTTCCAGGTATGGCGTGGTGATTTCCTGGACGCCACGCCGATGTGGAACAACCGGGGCGACGGCTCTTCCCGTCCGCGCGGCAGCGTGACGCTGCTGGGCGACACCCCACTGCTCGCCAAAACCTCGGGCAACTGGCCCACCGATACCACGGGCAGCCAATACCGTCCCAAAGGCTACGAGCTGGACGCCAACGACGTACCGACTTTCCGCTACCAAGCCTTCGGCACGACGGTTTCCGACCGCACCACCGTGGTGGACGACGGCAAAAAATTCGAGCGGGAAGTAAAGCTGGATAAGCCCGTCAGCGGCTTGATGGCGCGACTGGCCGAGGGCAATTCCATCGAGAAGATTTCGGACAACCTCTACGCCGTGGACAATAAAAGCTACTACATCCAACTCACCGACAACAGCGCCCAACCCGAAATCAAAAAATCGGGCAGCGGCCAGTCGCTGGTCGTCCCGATGGAGAAGGGCAAACTGAAATATTCGATACTATTCTAATTCCAAAATCAATAATGAGACAATTCTTAAAACTCACCCTAACCCTGCTGGCAGCTTGCTCCTTTGCCCTTGCCCAGGAAACACCCACCGAAGAGGATTTTTACAAAATACTTACGCCGCCGATTCCCGAAGGTTTGATTCTGGAAGTGGGCGGACTGACCACGCTGCCCAACGGCTCCATCGCGATGGCTACGCGCCGGGGCGAGGTCTGGATTATGGAAAATCCGACGAGTAACAAGCCGTATTTCCGCAAATTTGCCTCCGGAATGCACGAGGTTCTGGGCCTGGCCTGGAAGGACGGGGCGCTTTACTGCGCCCAGCGTGGGGAGTTGACCAAATTGGTCGATAAAAATGGCGACGGCAAGGCCGAAATTTACGAAACGGTCTATTCCTGGCCCGTATCGGGTCACTACCACGAGTATTCGTTTGGGCCGAAGATCGCGCCCGATGGTAGTTTCTTCGTGAGCGGCAACGTGGCCTTCGGTAACGAGGAGTGGTGGCGGGGCGAAAGCCGCCTACCGGGCCGGGGCTGGATTTTCCGCATCACGCCCGACGGCAAGTACGAGCCTTACGCCACGGGTGTGCGCTCGCCCGCCGGCATCAGCATGATCGACGGCGAACTGTTCTACACCGACAACCAGGGCGACTGGATGGGTTCGGGTGGTATCTGGAAAGTGGACAAAGGCGATTTCATGGGCCATCCCGCCGGGCTGCGCTGGGCCGAGATGCCCAATTCGCCCGTGAAGCTGACCGAAAAGCAGTTTTTCTCCTTTATGGACAACCGCCAGGTGAAAAACAAAGAAGGCCGCTACATCAAGCCTGAGAACGTCGCCGACGAGAAAGACCCGAAGTTCCTTTATATGTTGAAGGAGAAATTCCCCGAGTCGGTGAAACTGCCCGCAATTTGGCTGCCCTACGGTATCCACGGGATTTCAACCTCAGAAATCGTCAAGGACGATACCGACGGAAAATTTGGCCCCTTCGCCGGACAATTGTTCGTGGGCGATCAGGGCCAAAGCAAGATCATGCGTTTGTTTTTGGAAAAAGTCAACGGCGAGTACCAGGGCGCGGCCTTCGACTTTCGGAGCAATTTCCAGTCGGGCGTGCTGCGGATGACTTTCGCCAAAGACGGCTCCATGTTCGTGGGCGAAACCAACCGCGGTTGGGGTTCGGCGGGTGATGCTAACCAGGGCTTGCAGCGGCTGGTCTGGAACGGCAAAATGCCCTTCGAGATGTATTCCGTGAAGGCCAAGCCCGACGGTTTCGAGATCAACTTTACCATGCCCGTCGACAAGGCTTCGGCGGAAAACCTGAATTCTTACGAGATCAGCAGCTTTATCTATAAATACCAAGCGGTGTACGGCAGCCCTCCCACCAACACCGAGCAGATCAAAATCAAGGGCGTAAAAATCTCGGATGACGGCAAAACGGTTCGCATCGTTGCCGATGGTCCGCTGCGCCGCTACTACATTCACCATCTGAACCTGAACGGTATTCGGGCCGCCGACAGCTACTACTCGCTGGTGCATCCGTCGGCCTACTACACGCTGAACAACATCCCCGCGGGCGAGAAATTGAGTGTCTCCGAATTGAAAGGCAACCGGACGGGACAGTCTCAGGCTAGCACCAAGAAATCCACAATGGATTTGGTGTCGCCCGATGGCAAGAATCAGCCGGGAGCAACCGTTGCCCAAACTTCTGCCGTAGCTACGACCAAACCCCCGACCTACGAGGAAATCAAGCCGCTCTTACAGCGCAACACCTGCCTGGCCTGCCACGCCGCCGACAAGCGGGTCGTCGGCCCGGCTTACATGGATGTCGCCAAGCGGAAGTATTCCAACGAGAAAATCGTGGACTTGATTTATAATCCCAAGCCCGAAAACTGGCCCGACTACACCACGCCGATGGCCGCCATGCCGCAAGTGCCCAAAGACGAGGCGCTGAAAATTGCGGCCTGGATCAATTCGCTGGATAAGTGAGAAATACCCTTCCTCATTATTTTATAAAGGCGAGAAGGGGCTTGAACAGAAAACTTAAGCAAAAAGTGACACCCGTTTCGGGTGTCACTTTTTGCTTCAAAGTACTCGTAAAAAATCAATAACCTCAACGCGGTGGTTTGCGGACGGACGAGTATTGAAATGCATCCCGGTCGTAGAAATTATCGTCGTCCAGGGGAATTACGATGGTTTCGTCGCCCGTGTAGAGACGGTACACATCCACTTCGTAGTTGCGGTCAAAGGCGTCGCCTTTCTTGTAGCGGTTGGCCTTGGCAAACGTGGCGTGGTCGATTTGGTCGGAATACACGATTTCGTCGTCTTCGTCGAGCCGTACCATGCCGATGGGGATAATGAGGTGATTTTCCCCATCTTCGTTGATGTACTCCTTTACGCCATCACCCGCGGCCGTATTGTAGGACTGGTTGCCCACCTTGATGATTTCTTCGTCCACCTCCACGTCGAGGTACACGACCCGCTCGGCGGATACGCTGGCCACGAGGCCTTCTACCTCGCCGATGACCAGGTTGTTGGAATCCTTTACCTTCCACCCCCGGACGTCGCTGTAGCCAGAGGCCACCTTGTAGTCGTCCAGGTCATCCAGAAATTGTATGTCTTTATTTGTATGATCCATAATGTTTTTTGAGTTAGGTGATCAATTCATTTTTCTGAGCAAGCTAGCCGCTTCGCTGAAGAAGCCCTTCAC
>JBBSKK010000293.1:0-5115 GCA_038256395.1 Cytophagales bacterium
CATCTTTGTTGAAATCGGCTAACTCGATGTACTGCGACCCGTTGAGTGGCAGGAAGGATAGCAACTGTTTCTCCCGAAAGGTACCCCCTCCCTGATTTTCGTACAAAAAAACGCCCTCGTTGCCCTGCGCCATGAGGACGTAAATATCCGGCAAGCCGTCGTTATTGGCATCTTTGATAATGGCCTTGATCGCGCCGGGTTTCTCACGTAAAACCCTTTGGTCGTAGCCGCCTCGGCCGTTGTTTTTGTACCAGGCCAATCGTCCGGTCTCGTTGCCAAACTCACAGGCCACTACATCGTCGTGACCGTCCTGATTCAAATCTCCGTAGGCTATCGAAACGGGCCTCCGTAAATCCTGAATAGCCGTACTCCCCATGCTATAGCCGGATCCGTTTTTTACCAAGCGCTGCATGGCTCCATTCGACGCATCCGTGGGAAAAACGCCCCGTCCTACCGTAGTTAAGTATTGCTCATCGGCTTTTTCGTAAAACTGAACGGGCGTCGTGTTCAGCCGAATGCTGTAGTTCTCCCGAAGCGCCGGGGTCAGGAAGGTCAGGATATTTCGGCCACCTTTCCCGTCACTGAAGACGATCCCCCGCTTATTGGGAAGAATTTTGACCATCGTGGTCAAGGCGGGTCGGTGCAAGAAGGCGGTTTCCCGGTACTTAAAGTGATTGAGGCCCATCCGAATGCCTTTTTCGCGCCGGGGTGAGAGGATGGTGTCGGGTGCGAGGTCGAGGTAGTATTTTTCTATTTTCTGCCAATCCTCCTTGGCCAGAATCGGTCTTTCGGGATAAATACCCGCCGCCCGCACTACCGCGCCGCCCTGGTCGGCGTCGAACAGACTGTCGGGCCGGAAACCGCCGCTGTATATGCCCATCCGGTGTCCCATGGCCGGCAGTACCTCGCGCCAACTGCTTTTGGGGAGTAGTTCAGGACCCACAAAAGCGTGGCAACCGCCGCAGTGCGCTATCGCCAGCTCTCTGCCGGAGAGTCCCGAAGCGGGTATCTCTTTGAATTCAGCCTGGTCATTTTGCTTTTTCGTGGTGCATGAAGCACACAGAAGTAGAAAAACACAAAATTGAGTTAGCAGCCTCATACCGAACTTAGTACTAATTTTTTGCAAGAATATTCAGGAAATAAGTCTTGATCAAACAGGTTTTTACTTCTTCAACTCCCTCACAAAAAAATCCGCCACCGCCTGATACACCTTCACCGCATTCGACCACTTCATCCAGTGGTGAGTATCGTCCACGACCATTAAAGTCTCGTAGCGAACGCCTTGCTTTTCCAGGCGATTGATGAGGTCGGTGCTTTGGTTGAAGCGCACGTTCCGGTCGTCATCGCCGTGAATGATCAGCACGGGCGACTTCCAGGTGGCAAGCTGCGACACTGGGGAGGAAAGCCAGGCCGTCTCGATGGCCTTTTCGTAATCGGGTGCTTTCTCGAACTTATCGCTGTACAGCATTGTGATCCGGTCGGAGCCATCCCAATCGTGTACTCCGTGAATATCGACGCCGGCCGCAAAGAGTTCCGAATCTTTGGCCAGGGCCATCGCGGTCAGGAATCCGCCATACGAGCCGCCGTACACGCCGATTTTGTTAGCATCCACGAAGCTTTGCTTTTGCAGCCATTCTCCGGCCGCTTTGATGTCGCGGTACTCGGCCGCGCCCCGGCTGCCGCTGTTCGGCGCATTCTGGAAATCGTAGCCATACCCAATGCCCAGACGGTAATTGACCGACAACACCACAAAACCCAAACTGGCCAAATACTGGTTGGCGGCGTAGGCGTTGGAATAATAGTCGGAATAGTGCCAGCCCAGCAGCATTTGCCGGGAAGGTCCGCCGTGAATGTACACAATGGCGGGCTTTTTGGCCGCGCCGCCTACGGGTTCAAACAAATCGGCGTGAACTAGCACCCCATCTGCCGCCTGAAAAGTCACCGACTTAGGCGTGACTAACTTGTCTTTTGGAAAATCAGCGGGTAGCAGTTTCTCGCCCAGCAGCTTCAATTTGCCTCCGTCACCACCGCTTAAATTCATGATCGCGGGCATGGGCGGTCGTTGGGCCGTGGCGCTGATGAGCGCCACTTTTGCCCCCCCCTCGGGCAGGACGGGCGTCCCTTCCAGCCCATCACCGGGCGTCAGCACCCGCATGTTGGCTCGATCGACGCTGACTACGGCCACATGTCTTCTTTCCAAATCGAGCTTGTTGGGGCCGGTGTTTGCGCTGAAAACCAGCCGTTTTTTATCGGGACTCAGCGAAATATGTTCGCACATGAAGTTGCCGGGGGTCAGCAAAAGAGGCGTTCCCCCGCTGGCCGACAGCGAGTACAAATGCGGCCAACCATCGGCATACGACACAAAAACGATCCGGTCGCCCGCCGCCCAGTGCAGGTTGGAGCCGCCCTGCGTGTACGGTACGGAACCCCGCAGCGTAGGCGGGGCCGTCCAGATACGCGTGGCGGTACCCGTTCCTACCTCAGCCGTGTAGAGGCTCCACGGTCGGTGCTGGTCGGCGAGCAACGAGTCCGGCGCACCACCCGCGCCGGGCATCCTCACAAACACGATTTTCTTCCCGTCCGGCGACCAGCGGGGCGAGGCATCGCGGCCAAACGAGGGGGCAATCCATTGGATGGGAGCGGAAGCGTCGGTGTAAACGCCGATGAGGGAATGATCGCCCCGATTGGAGACGAAAAGCAAGGAAGCACCATCGGGACTCCACGCCAGCGAGGCGACGGTTCCCCTGATTTTGAACAAATTTTTAGCCGAATCGAGCAGAGCCATTGGCGCGGCCCATACCTGTCCGTCCTTGACGAAGGCCACCCGCTTGCTATCGGGAGAAATGACCGGATCATCCCCGCCGGAAAAGTGCTTTTCGGCCCCTCCGGCGTACGGAATGCTGACTACCTTCACCTCCGAAGCGAATGGATCCGCCGCCGGATTCACGGGCTGCCGATCGTCCCAGTTGCTCCCGTGATCGCCACCTCGCACAAATACAACCCATTTACCATCCTTTGAAACGGACAAGCTGGTAATCTCCTGCCCATCATCCTGGGTGTAGTTGGTAAGTTTTCTCGGCGTGTAATCTGGCCCATCGGCGACATACACGTTGCGCTTCCCCTGCTCATCCAATGCCCACGCGAGTTTGGAACCCGGCCCGGCCGCGCTCAATTCGGTAGGAAAGGGGTATTTTTTGAAGGCAGCGAGCGGGGTGTGCTGCGCCAGTAGCTGGACAGGTACGAGCAGAAGCAGCAGGAGTTTTTTCACAGGGGCGATGGTTTTTTGTAGAAAAAGTATGCTCAGATTCGGGAGACTGCCCGTACTTTCTGATTGTTTGTTACCAGAGGACTTTCAAGCCCTCACTCTGATACTTTTGCACCAGTTCATCCTTGCTTATCATAGTATAGTCCGATTGTATGGCTTGCCATATTAGCATCCGGTCAAAAGGGTCACGATGGTAAGCCGCACTCAATTGATGGAAAGTGGAGGTAGTTTTGGCGTCTAACTCAATAATTCTGAATCCAATATCGGTAGCTGCGCCTACGAAATCTTCGGGAGAAAGCCCTTCTAATTGTAGTTTGCCCAGGGCGTATTTTAAAGAGATCTCCCAAAAACTCACCACACTTACCAGAACTTCCTCTTCGGCGTCCCGTAGGATCGCCTTCACTTTTGGGGATAGCTTGGCAGGGGTCAGCACCGACCATATTAGCGAATGGGTATCCAGCAAATAGCTCATAGGCCGAGGAATTCTTCTTCGGTCATTTTAAAGTCGTCCGCAAAGACCGCTTTTCCTTTCCCTTGCAAAATCCCTAATTTACGGGGAGTGGGTTTACGGTCAGGTTTGGGGACGAGGTAGGCAATCACTTCTCTCTTTTTCCCAAAAGCAACCGCAATCTCTTCTCCCGCCTGCACATCTTTTATTATTTGGGAGAACTGAGCTTTCAATTCTCCTACGGTCAATGTTCTCATGGTTTTTTTGGGAAAGTTAGCATTTACTTGACAACTTGTCAAGAACATTCAGGAATTCAGCCGCTTCACCCCAAAATACAGCGGATAACTCACCACCAGAAACAGCAGCGCAAACTGCGAGCTGGACAAATCCTGCACCACCGCCCCGACCAGAAATGCCACCGACAAGATCAGCATCACGATCGGCAGCACCGGATAGGCGGGTACTTTCCAGGGGCGGGGTAAATTCGGCTCCTTGCGGCGCAGGGCCAGCAGCGAGGCGAAGCCCGAGGTGTAGCCCAGCACGAAGAAGAACGTGGCGATGTCTGAGAGTTTTTCACAAGCCTCTTTCCCTATCAAAATCAGCGTAATCGCCAGTCCCGCCGTGACTAGCATGGCGAAGGAAGGCGTACCGCCCGCGTTGACGCGCGTCCCGGCCCGCAGGAAAAGCCCGTCGCGGCTCATGGAATAGAGGACGCGCGGATTGAACATGAGTTGCGCATTGACGATGCCCAGGATAGAAATCATCAAAAACAGCGTCACGTACTTGCCCGAGCGCTCCCCGAAAATGAGCCGCACCGTGTCGGCGGCGGCCAGCTTGGAACCCGCAAGTTCGTCCATCGGAAGGACGTACAGGATGGCCAGATTGCAGAGCAGATAAATGATAATAATCAGGCTCACGCCTCCGATCATCGAGCGCGGCAAGTTACGTGTGGGGTCGCGGTCTTCCTCGGCGAAGTAGGCAGCGGTGTGCCAGCCGTCGTAGGTGTAGAAAATGGCTTGCAACGAAAATATCATCGGACCGAGCCAACTGCCCGTTTGGGCGATGCGGCTGGTGGTGGCCAGCGTCTGCTCCGCCGTGACTTCCTGTCCGTAGGCGTAGCAAAAACCCACAAAAGCAAACAGCCCCACGGCTTTGACAAAACTCATCACATTCTGAAACTGACTCGCCAACGCCAGCCCAATCCAGTGCAGCGCGGCCAATGTCGCCAGCATCGCCACGGCCAGATACGGCTCGTAGCCCACCAACTGCGGCAGCAGCAAAGCCAGGTACTCGCTCATGGTATAGACCCCAAAGCCCAGCGCCGCGCAGGTACCGAACCAGCTATTCAGCCCCACCACGAAGCCCGCGTAGTCGCCAAAGGCCCGTTGCGCGTACACGTACC
>JBBSKK010000294.1:0-5108 GCA_038256395.1 Cytophagales bacterium
GAAGTCTTTAAAGTGCAAGAGTCAGTAGATTGATGTATATAAATACTGACCTTGTTTCCCCGGCCAGCAAACCGCTTTGATTGGGGGCAAAGATAGTGAATTATTTTGGGGAGTGCTTCATAGAAACTTTGACATCTTCGTGCATTATCATGAGTACATCCATTCTCGAAACCCTTGATACTATTGACAATAATTCTCGTAAAAGAACTTGGGACTTACGATTCGAGTGCCTTCATAGTCTGGAAAAGTGAAGTCGTTTGTGTTGCCTGTCACGATAAAATCAGCTCCCGCAATTAAAGCAAGTTCAAGAAATCGATTATCTGGATCATCTTTGATTAATGCCAGTTTTACAGTTGGTTCGTAATGATCTGAAATCTCTTCCAACCGCACTAGCATTATTTCTGAGTTACCACGAAAGTCAGGGAACCGGTCGAACTTTGACCGATTCAATACTGATTTGTATTCGTTCAACACATCATCAGAAATACAGGCAGTTACCCTTCTCCCAAAAATACAATCATAAACAATTTGATTAGGATAGCTTTTCCCTATCAGCGCAGAAACCAGCACGTTGGTATCCACCACTACACTAATCTCCATTTCGCACGGCCGCTATCTCAGCATTTATTTCTTCAAGGGTCATTTTGTCTAAGCCCGCTTCTTTGGCCGCTTGGTTTGCAGCTAGAAGTGCCGCTCTTCCTTCTTGGTAAGGATCTTGGCTGTCTTCCAACAAAATCACCTTCACGCGCTTGTTGCTAAAATTCTTAAAACGGGAAGGCACAATAATTCGCCCGTCCTGGATTTGTGCGTTGAATTCTACGGCTTCCATTTTTAGTTCGTTTTAGCGGTTCGATGTAGTAAAAACAAAGATAGAGTTTTTCGCGGTTTAGGGGCAAAACCCTATTGGAACCCTAAAGAAATACTCAATCTCAGGCTTCCCAAGGGAAATTACCGATTTGAGTTAATTCTGGTACTCCACCTCCGTGGTATTCAGAGTTTGGGCAACTCATTCGCCATTTTTCTCCATTAATACCTATGAAATAGATATTCCATTCCTCGTCGCCATCTACTTCAGTCAAAGATTTTAAGTTTTTCATCCAGAAGTTCGCTTGAAAGAATTTGATTTGGTGTCTTCATATTCCTTAAAAACGTTCTCTCCCGCTGACTTCAATTTGCAAATCGGCGTTGGCTCCCCTCGCGTTTGCAGCGCGAACCCTATCCAATGCTACTCCTCGAACCGCGCCACAGGCGCGAGGCGATGAAGTCCCGATTTGAAATCGGGACGAGCGCAACCCCTAGATTTTTTCAAGAATGAAATTGCCATCGATTCCCAACTTCTCGTGCAGCCCCTTGGCTACCTCCACGCTGATTTTTCGTTTGCCGTTCATTATTTCCGAAACCCGGGAGGCTTCCACGCCCAGCATGACGGCCAAATCCTTACGCTTCAGCTTCATTTCGTACATCTTTAACTCGATCATACCGAGCAGAGTAGTTGGAGTTGGAAACGAGACGTGGTCTTTTTCATATTCCTGAATCTTCTCGGCTACTGATCTGGCTTCCTTCTGCTTTTCAGGATCATCTCCCATTTCAGAAAGCAGAATATCGATCTTTTCAAATGCCTGGCGGTATTCCTTTTTGTTCTTTATCATGGCTTAAAGTCAATTGTAGAAACATCGGTTTTATCATACTCGGCGTGCGTGCCAATAAATTTTACGTAAACCGTTCTGATGTTAAAATGGATCATGGCTACCAGTCGGTACTTATTCCCTTTGATGTCAAAGACATAGCGATCATTGCCGACGTAATCTGCTGAATTGAAGGTGTTCTTTATGGCCGCTAACGAGTTCCACTGCGCTTGTGATGAGACGTCGTACCAACTTAGCAGAGCAACAAGCGCATCAGGGTGTTTTTCAGCAAAGCCTGTCAAAGCAGCCTTAGCAATAATGACCATGAAAGGAATTTTGTTTCAATATTAGCATTTTTATTCCAGAAAATGGAATAAAAAAACCCATCGAAATGAGTAAATACAGCTAAACTCAAAATTCGACCCTTGACCCTTTTTTCAAACCCCCACTAAAATAAACGGCTTGGGACTCACGCAAAGAATAAACACCACCACCGCCAGCCAGCCCAGCAGGATGCGCTTGGTACCCAGCGGCCCGTCATCGGCGGTTTCGGGGTGATAGACGCCCAGGAAGCGGCCCAGCAGGAAGACGAAAAACAGGAAGCCGGAGTAGCCCTCCCAGTCGGGACGCAGGTACGAAACCGCGAACTGCGCCACCACGATGCCCAGGCTCAGCATCAGGCCCGTGCGGGGGCTGTCGGCGACGCGTTTCAGGCAGATGTAGAGGAAATAAACGTACAGCGCCAGATAGCCCAGCAGGGTGTAGTACTGGTCGTCGAGGGACAGGGCGAATTCCTCGGCCCGGAACAGACCCAGTCCGGCGTAGAAGGCGAAAAGGACGAACAGCGTCGGGGCTACGATGTTGAAACGCTTCTTGCCCAGCAGTCCGTAGAGGATGTGGCCGCCATCCAACTGCCCGATGGGAATCAGGTTGAGGGCAGTAAAAAATAGCGAAATGAAGCCCGCCAGCAGGTAGGGATAGTGAATCATTTCGTAGGGGTGGGGGAGCCGCGCCGGGTCAGCTACGTAGTTTTTGAAGAACCAAAACAGGATGTTATCACCCAGCACCAGCATTTCCCCTTTGCCCTCGTACACGAATTTTCCATAATCCAGTCCGTAGCGGGCGTATTCGGGATGGATCGTGAAAATGTGCTCCGGCGGCGGCAAATGCGTGAAGCCGTACCAAAGTACCCCCAGCGCGGCCACGAAACCCGCCAGCGGCCCGGCAATACCGATGTCGAAGAACTTGACCCGCGAGTGGATGACCGACTTGATGCGGATAAAGGCGCCCATCGTGCCAATGCTCTGCGTGAAGCCGAACCACAGCGGAATGTAGTAGGGTAGCGTCACCTCTACCTGATGGATTTTGGCGACAAAATAATGCCCGAATTCGTGAACGGTGAGGATTAAAAGAAAAGGGAGCGAGAAGTTGAGACCTTGCCAGAATTCGGGCCAGCCCATGATCATGTCCGCCGGGATGCCCTCGAAGAACAGAAAGGTTTTGCCATAAATCCACTCCGCCCCCGAGAGCGTAGTGGTGATGAGCGTGACGACAAAAAGTAAAGCCTGAATCAGGATGGTGCGGGCGCTAGGCGACATAGTCTTGCAGGAAGTCCAGCATGGTTAACGGCGGCTCGACGTGGAAGGTTTGGATACCTAGGGCGCGGGCGGCGACGATATTGTTTTCGTTGTCGTCCAGGAAAAGCGTTTCGCTGGCTTCGAGTCCCGCTTCTTGCAAAACCTGCTCATAAATGCCGGGATCGGGCTTCATGACGCCCATTTCGTAGGAGAGGAAAAGCTTTTCGAAAAGATCGTCCAGCCGCGCCACGCCCGTGGCTTTTTCGAGAATTTGGTTGACTTCCTCGATGTGGATGCTGCTTGTGTTGCTAAGGAGGAAAAGGCGGTAGTTTTCGCCCAGTTTCTGAATCATTTCGATGCGCTCGGGCGGTATATCCAGCAGCAGCGAATTCCAGGCCGTGTCCACCACGTCGTCTTCCCAGTCGGGGTTTTTGAGCAGTTCACGGACGTAAGCACGGAAACCGGCGGCGTCCAGCTTTCCCGTCTCGAATTGCCCGAAAAGCCCGGAAGTACCGAACGATTCCAGCACGTCCTCGGGCCGCTTCCCGCTCAACTCAGCGAACGACTGCGCGGCGCGCGGCACGTCGATGTCGATGATGACGTTGCCGAGGTCGAAGACGATGTTTTTAATATGGGTGTTTTTCACAAAAAATCATTCAACCACGACGCCCATGTCGCAGAATTTGTCGATGCGCTGACTGATGCGTTCCTCGGGAGAAAGCTGGGACAACTGCCCAAGATGCTCGAGAATGACGCCTTTGAGAATCTCTGCCATGCCTAGGTGGTCGAGGTGCGCCCCGCCGAGCGGTTCAGGTACGATCTCATCGATTAGCTTATTGGCCTTCATATCGCGGGCGGTGAGCTTCATGGCGTCGGCGGCCTGCTCCTTGTAGTCCCAACTGCGCCACAGAATGGTCGAGCAGTTTTCGGGCGAAATAACGGAGTACCAGGTATTTTCGAGCATCATCACGCGGTCGCCGATGGCAATGCCCAGCGCTCCGCCCGACGCACCTTCGCCGATGACGATGCAAATCACCGGGACTTTCAGCATAAACATTTCCTTCAAATTCCGGGCAATGGCCTCGCCCTGCCCGCGCTCCTCGGCTTCCAGACCGGGAAACGCCCCCGGCGTGTCGATGAGCGTAATGATGGGTTTATTGAATTTCTCGGCCAGCTTCATCAGCCGCAGGGCCTTGCGGTAGCCCTCGGGATTGGGCATCCCGAAATTGCGATGCTGCCGCTGCTTGGTGTTGCGGCCCTTCTGCTGCCCGATAATCATCACACCCTGCCCGTCGAGGCTGGCGAAGCCGCCGATCATCGCCGGGTCGTCGCGTACCTGCCGGTCACCGTGGAGTTCAATGAATTCGTCGCACATCAACTGGATGTACTCATAGGTATAAGGACGGTCGGGATGGCGCGACAACTGCACCCGCTGCCAGCGGGTAAGGTTGTCAAAAATCTCCTGCCGCAGCTTGGCGATGCCGCTTTCCAGCGCCGCCGTCGCCGCCGACACGTCGATGGTACTCTCTTCGGCCAACCGCCGCATATCTGCCAGCTTGTTATCCAGCTCGGCGATTGGTTTTTCAAAATCTAAATAGGTTCTCAAAATGGTTTAAAGGTTGAAATGTTTAATGGTTGAAGCGGGACGTACCAAAATGATTGAGCTAGTGTTAAAATATTTACTCATCGAAGGGGCGATGGTGGGATAGTTTGAACCCATACTTATTTGTACATCTAAAAGGTAACCGGATATCCTTCCATATATGTTCGATTAAACTTTTAAACAATTCAACCCTTCAACTTTTCGCTATAATTTATAACTCTCCCCCCTCTCCGGGATCACTACTTTCTCGTAGCCCTTCACCGCCAGCGTGTCGCGGAAATCGCGCATGCTTTGGGCTTCGCC
>JBBSKK010000295.1:0-5064 GCA_038256395.1 Cytophagales bacterium
ACCTGCCTTCCACCGAGGGCATGGAGTACCGCAGCTTCAAAACCAAGTGGGACAACCGCCCCGTACAGCGCATCCTACTGGCTAGTAAAGACTTGAAGGTCAAGGATAAGGTGCAGTTTGTGATTTCAAAATAAGGTGGTGGTACGGGCTGGCAGCCCGTCTTTGGATAATCGGGCTTACCAGATCATCCAGAAATTGTTCAAAAGGTCTCTGAAATATTTTCATTTGTGAGGTCAAGAGGGTACATTGCATGGCCATAGTACCAATCATGGAAGGTTCCGGGCATTAATTTATTTCAAAATAGATTTAAACAGTTATTGGTATATTGACCATCAAGCAGTTGTTCTTCCGAATTTTTAAGCAAATTCCATCAGATGAAGGAATGATATTATAAATTTGAGTATGAAAAAATCACCTGGGAGAATCTTCCTGAGTATGTTAATCTTCGTGACCATTATGGGCTTTGTCAGCCCGTGGATGGGGTACGTTTTTATAGCGCTGTTTGTATTGGCGCTGTGGTCAATGTTCTTTTCAAAATCTTAATCGAAGTTTTCTTGCAAATTTCGTAAATAGAATTAGTAGAACGAATGTGGTGGTGGCAGCAAGTCGCGCATTCGCTTACTGATAGCCTTTTTTCTTTCGGATAGACTTCACCGCCCGAACTACGTCTGCCATTCGGTGGGGTTGGTCGGGCATTTCCTTAAGAAGCTCGCGGGTTCTTTGAATCGCTTCGTTTCGGCTGTCTGGATCCACGGGTTTGACTTCGATATAGTCAAGAATTTCAAGAAAGGCGATCAAAGTCTCTGCCTTTTCCTGATTTTGAGCGGTTAAGATGTACTGATTCATATTTCAATAGGATTGAATGAATGGGTCGGCGATCCGACGGGTCGGCAGCAAATCACACGGCGGCTAAACCTGGTAGGGTACAGCCTTAATCAAACGGAGGTCATTGAGTTCAGGAATGACGCGGACATTCTCGGGCGGAATGATGCCGCGCTTGATCCAGTTATTGACCGTCTGCACATTGTTGATGCCGAATGCTTCGCAATATTTTTTCTGCGTCAGCCACTTCGTAGATAAGTCGAGGACAACCCCCTTGCTAAGCAGCAACGCAACGGCTTCCTCTTTCAAATCGGCTGATTCGCGGAGTATTTTTGCAATCTCTTCACTCAGTTCTGGGCTGGTGTTGGTTTCTGTATTCATCTCTATACTGATTAGAGGAAAGGTGGCCCTCTCCGAGTTTTGATTAATCTTCTTTTTCAAGCTTCTCGACGATCGTCGTTAGTTCGTTCATTTCGTCGAACAAGATGTCATATTCGCTTTCCGCCATGTTATGGCCCTGTTCGCGGAGCAGTACTTTAATGGCGGCGATTCGGAATCGAAGCAGCATTGCCAATTCTTGTTCTTTCTTCAATTCAATGGATTTATGATGGATCGTTGGGACAAAAATAAGGACTGTTTAGTCGTTAAACAAATTCTCCACTTATGGTCTGGCATCAACGGGCGAGCCGCTGGTGCGCCAGTCCGACCGTACCGCATTTTTCTTCTACTTTTTTAAAAAATACTTCAAAAATCTAGGTTAGCTTTCCTCTCAAACCCGCTCATACCTTCAAAAGCACGAATACATGAGCGGACGGCTACCTACAGAAGAAGCACAACGATTTTGGCGCGAATACCGGGCGGGTGACATCAACGCCCTGGCGACACTTATGGAGCGGTTTTATCCCGACCTGTTCAATTGGGGAATGCGGCTGCACAACGAGCGGGAATTTGTCAAAGACTGCATTCAGGAAATTTTCCTCAGCCTGTGGAAAGTACAGGAAACCATCGCCCCGGTGGATAACGTGCGCTCCTACCTACTGGTGGTGCTGAAAAGCCGCATCCTGCGTGAGCTTTCCAAAAAAGAGAACAAACTCTACGAGTCACTCACCGAAGAATACGCCGTTTCGGTCGAGTTCTCGGCCGACCTCCGGCTAATCGAGGAGGAACATGAAGTCTATCAGCTTCGCAAATTGGAGCAGGTGATGAACCAGCTTCCGCCCCGCCAAAAGGAACTCATCTACCTGCGTTTTCATCAAAACCTCAGTTTCGAGCAAATCGCCGAAGTAATGCAGCTTGGGCGGCAGTCGGTCTATAATCTTTTGCAAAAATCATTGGGTAGTCTGCGGCGGCATTGGGTGGCGGTTGTGCTGTTGTTAGTTGGCGGGCAGGGTATATTCTAGCCGATGCCGTATCATCCTGACAACGAACTAATGAGAGTGCCATGAAAGATTACGAACACTATACCGCCGAGGACTTCATCCGGGACGAAAGTTTCCGCGACTGGGTGCAGGGCCGCAGCCGGGAAGAGACTTTCTGGCCTAAGTTCTTGCAAAAACACCCCGACAAAAAGGAGGCCATGCAGCAAGCCGAACTGGTAGTCCGGGCCGCTTCGCCGTCGCGAGCCCGCCCGGTTGAAGAGGATTTGTCCGAAAAAGAAATCCGCCAAGAAGTGGAGACGTTTCTGGCAAAAACCGAAAGTGGAATGGAGCAGGAGGTGAAAGAACCTGTTTTTGGCAAAAAAAGCGAAAGCAAGGCGAGGTTATGGCCAATATTCAGCTACGCCGCCGCTGCCATCTTGCTATTCATCAGCGGCTTGGCCTGGTACTTGTCCGACGATTTGCCCATTACCAAGGAAATCGTAGCATCGAAAGCTACTGCTTCCAATTCCCTAGTCGAAACCAGCAATCCAACCTCGGAGCCGCTTCGGCTGCGGCTTGGCGACGAGTCGGAGGTAGTACTCAGCCCTAACAGCCGCCTGAGCTATCCCGCCCAGTTTGCCGACTCGGCGCGCATCGTGTACCTCACGGGCGAGGCCAGCTTTTCGGTCGAGCGGCAGGAGCGGCCTTTCCTGGTCGTTACGGGAGAAATGGTCACGAAAGTGCTGGGGACGAAATTCGTGGTGCGGGCCTTCGACGCCGACCGGAAATATTCAGTGCAAGTCATTTCGGGTAAAGTTGCCGTTTCGCGCACCGAACCCAATCGCGCTTCCGGTAGCCGCGAAGTCAACGGGCTGATTCTGACGGCCAATCAGGCGGCTATTTTTGAAAAGGATTTGCATCAATTGTCAAAAACGCTGGTGGCTAATCCTTTGGTTATTCAAGAAAAATTGGCTGATACCGGCAAGGATATCCAATATGATGAAACGCCGCTGCCAACCATCTTGAAAGCGCTCCAACACAGCTACGGCATTCCTATCCAATTTGACGAACCCAACCTCCAAAACTGCCGCATCACGGCCACCCTGACCAACGAATCGCTTTACGAAAAACTGGACATTCTGTGTAAAACGGTATCAGCCAGTTACGAAATTGTGGATGGGCAGATTGTGGTGAGTGGGCGTGGCTGTCGCTAACGTAGAAATCAGAAAAATAAACCTTTAATCTATATCCATCTTATGAAAAAACCAGCTACCCGACAATTTTGGGTCAGAGTTATGAAATTTTCTTTTGCGCAAAGTATGCTGCTGTTTTTATTGATGGGCGTTTCGTACGCGCATCCCTCCGATGCGCAGGAATACCTCAGCCGCCGCCTGAGCTTGCGGGCCGAAAATAAGGAAATCAAGCAGGTACTGGCTGACATCGAGAAATCGACGGAGGTGCGCTTCGTGTACAGTTCGCAGGTCGTCAGTTCTTCGCAGCGGGTTTCCATCCAGAAAACTGACGTCACATTGGGTGAGGTTCTGGAAAATCTGCTGACGCCATTGAGGATCAAGTATGAGTTAGTCGGGCGCAAGATCATTCTTTCGGCCAAACCTTCGGTGTTGGAAAAAGCCTCTTCTTCGCTTTTTAGCATTCCAGTCGTCGCGCCGAAACAATTAGTACGCGGTACCGTCCGGGACGAGACGGGTGGCGAACTGCCCGGCGTGAGCGTGGTCATTAAAGGGACCACGCGCGGCACGACGACCAACACGGAAGGGAAATTTGAACTCGATACGCCCGACGGGCCCACCATGCTGGTTTTCAGCTTTGTGGGTTACGCCAGTCAGGAGGTAGCCGTGGGCAGTCAATCCAATCTGCAAATCACGATGCTGCCCGAAAACAAGGCACTAAACGAAGTGGTAGTCATCGGCTACGGCACCCAAAAAGCCAAGGACGTGACGGGCTCGGTGGCGACAATCAATCAGGAGGTGGTTCGAGATTTGCCCGTAGCCACTCTCGACCAGAAGATGATTGGCCAGGTGGCGGGCGTCCAAATCACGCAGCCCTCGGGTTCGCCCGGCGGCGGCACGTCGGTCAGGATTCGCGGCAGTGGTTCGCTGGGCGCGGGCAACGAGCCGCTCTACGTGGTAGACGGAATGCCTTATTCGGCGGGTTTGAACCAAAACCTGAATCCGCTATTGCTCATCAATCCCAATGATATCGAGAGCATCAACATCTTGAAAGATGCTTCTTCGACCGCTATTTACGGATCGCGGGGCGCCAATGGGGTTATCATTATTACCACCAAAAAGGGAAGCTATAACCAAACGCGGGTAACGATGTCGGCCATGACGGGCGTACAGACGGTACCACAAAAAGGCCGCCCGAAGCTGATGGGACAGCGCGACTTTGCCGAGTACCAGCGCAACAAAATCGACATCGCCGTGTTCCGGGCCGAAAAACGAGCCTCCACACTGAACGATTACCCAGTAGAATACCGCGATCTGGACAAATTACAAGGCAAAGGCACCGACTGGTACGACCTGTTGCTACGCGACGCCGCCATCCACGACTACAACGTGAGCGTACAGAAAGGCTCGGAAGATTCGCGGGTCGATTTCAGCCTGGGCTACTTCAAGCAGGACGGCGTACTGCAATACACGGGCGTGGAGCGGTACAGCAGCAAACTGAGCATGGAAACGGGTATCGGCAAGGCCATCACCGTCGGAGCGACGATTCAGCCGACGTTCATCAAGCAGAACCGTACCAACACCAATGCCAACCGCGAGGACGTGATCGGGGTGGCTAACTGGGCCAATCCAGTGGCGTCGCCCTACGATGAGAATGGTAATTTGTTGCCCTACGTGCGCTCGCCACAGAGTAA
>JBBSKK010000296.1:0-5062 GCA_038256395.1 Cytophagales bacterium
GAATCTGATACACTCACTGCTTTTAAGCACCAGAGAAATGATTTCGTTTACTTCAAAAAACACACCCCAATGCAGAAAATCGCCATGCTCGGCTCGGGCTTCATCGGGCGCTTTTACGCCGAATCCATTCACGGTCAGCGCGGCCGCGACCGCGTGACGGCCATCTACGCCCGGCGGGACGAGAGCGCCAAAAAATTCGCCAAAGACTACGGCTGCGACTTCGCGTCCAGTGATATGGAGGAGGTCATCGCCCATCCCGACGTGACGATGGTGTGCGTGGCCCTCCCCAACCACGTCCACGCCGAGGCCGTCATGCTTTGCGCCAAGCACAAGAAGAACGTTGTCTGCACCAAGCCGCTGGGTCGCACCGCCAAGGAAGCTTTGCAAATGATGAGGGCCGTAGAGGAAGCGGGTATATTTGGTGGTTATTTAGAAGACCTTTGTTACACGCCCAAGTTTTTAAAATCTATGGAAAGCGTCAAGAGTGGCGCATTGGGCCGGATTCTGTGGGCTAAGTCGCGCGAGGCGCATCCCGGTCCGCACAGCGAGTGGTTCTGGGATTTGGAGCAGGCGGGCGGCGGTTGCATTCTGGATTTGGGTTGCCATTGCATCGAGATTTCCCGTAATTTCATTGGCAAAGATGTAAAGCCCGTGGAGGTCATGTGCTGGGCCGATACGCAGGTGAAACCCATCGAGGCCGAAGACCACGCCATAGCGCTGGTCAAATACGAAAACGGGGCCATCGGACAGTTCGAGACGAGCTGGGCGTTCCGGGGCGGCATGGATTTACGCGACGAGGTGATGGGGACCGAAGGCACGATTTGGATCAACAACTTCCTGCGCACGGGTTTTGAGATGTACACTTCCGGCAAAGGTGCCGACTACGTGGCCGAGAAAGCCGAAAGCAATTCCGGCTGGCTTTTTCCGGTCGGCGATGAGGTCAACGATTTGGGCTACAACCATATGTTTACCGATATGTTCGACGCCGCCGAAAAAGGCACCGATCCCGCCGAAACCTTCTACGACGGCTACGTGGTTAACGCCGTCATCGACGCCGCCTATCGCTCTGCCAAAACCAAGCAGTGGGAACCCGTCGAGCTGCCCGTGTGGCGCGGTCAGGAGGGCCTGACCAAACCCAGCAACTACACCGACTACGACGCCGACCACTACCTCATCAAGCAGGAAATGACCCACGATGGGCGGAACAAGTTGATTTTGAAGGAGAAGGTAAGTGGAAAGATTGTGGAGCGGGATATCTAAGGCAGTCGGCTATCGGCTATAGGCTCTGGGCAACTCTGTACAACTCTAAGATCAATGAAAATGAGGCAACTATTTCTTTTTCTGATGGCATTTCCTGCCTTCGCCCAATCCCCCACTTTCAAAGGCGAGGTCATCGATCCTAAAATTAGCATCGGCTACGGCCTGGCTACGGGTGATGTGGACGGTGACGGACAAATCGACATCTTGCTGGCTGACCAAAAGGAGATTGTCTGGTATGAGAATCCCGGAGGCCCCGATAGCCCCTGGAAACGCCACGTCATTGTAGCCAACCTCACCGCCCGCGACAATGTTTGCATTGCCGCCCGTGACATCGACGGCGATGGCAGGGTAGAAGTAGCCGTGGGGGCGCAATGGAACCCCGGCGAAACCAAAAACGCCAAAGAATCCGGCGCGGTGTTTTACCTAATCCCGCCCGAGGATCGCTACCAAACCTGGGAACCCGTGGAACTGCACCACGAAGTGACGATTCACCGGATGCACTGGGGGCAGGATACCGACGGTAAGTACCAGCTCATCGTGCTGCCGCTACACGGCGAGGGCAACGAAAAAGGCGAAGGCGCGGGCGTGAAGATGATTGCCTTCGATGTGCCGGAGGACAAAAAAGGAGCTTGGGAATACCAGTTGGTGGATACTGATATGCACTTAACCCATAACATGGAACCGATGGAGGTTCAAAGTGCTTTTCTGGGTATGGCCGTGGCGGGAAAGGAGGGCGTACAGGTGTTCCTGGACGGGGCCGACGGCTGGGCACCCTCGGGCAACTGGATGGTGCTTAAAAACGGTGTCGGCGAAATCCGGACCGGGAAACTGCGCAACAACCAGCTTTTTACCACTACCATTGAACCCATGCACGGCAATAGTCTGGTGGTGTACACCAAGGACACTCGCAGCGTTCTGAACGACCGTATGAATCAAGGTCATGCGCTGGTAACGGCAGATTTCCTGGGTCTGGGCCGTGACCAAATTGCGGTGGGCTGGCGGGAGAAAAACGCCGCCGAACAGGTGGGCGTCCGGCTGTATGTGGGTACCGATGAAGCAGGGAAAAACTGGCAGGAGTACGCTATGGACGAAAAAGTGGACATGGCCTGCGAAGACTTGAAAGCTGCTGATTTAGACGGTGACGGCGATTTGGATCTGGTGGCGTCGGGCCGAGCGACGCACAATGTAGTTATTTATTGGAATCAGCATTTTTAGTAAACGTCAAAAAGACAGCCATAAATATTACAAAATAAAGTTTTTATATTTGGTAAAGTTCTAAATAATATTAAATTTGTACTATATAACGCGTGTTTAGTGCAACTATTCGCTCCAGCAGTATTCACCCTTTAAACTACCGTGATCATGTACAAACTAACTTTTTCAACCGCCCGATTTTTGCTCTTCGTCCTGCTCCTGTTTTCGAGCGGTTACCTATTTGCCCAAAAAACGCCCAAGCATAACGATATTGTCGCGCTTAGCAAGAACGCCGACGAAAATGCAGCCGTGCTCAACAACTACCTCGATGCCCTCGTAGCACGCAACCTCGACCGCGCGCGTTCTCTACTAGCCGCCAACTACCAGGAACACGGCCCCGGCTACGAAAAACCGATGAATGCCGGGCAGGCTATCGACAGTTGGCAGAATTCCCTCAACCAACGCACCGACCATCGCATCACCGACCGCCGCACCCTGGCCTACCGCGAAAAAAGCGGCTTGAACGAAGGCGACTGGGTCATGGGCTGGGGCGTGTACCATTGGAAACAAAAGGCGGGCGGGGCTATGGTCGAGCTTCCTTACCAAATTTCCGCCCGAGTGAGCGACGGTAGGCTGGAAGAAGCCCGCTACTACTACGACCGCGCCACCGTGCGCGACAAAATGGGCTACGTGGCCATCCCGCCCGGCGTGGACCCGGCAGCTTACATGATCCGAAAGGTGCTGGAAGCCGAAACGCAGGCTTGGCTCGACAACGATGGCGAGAAAATGGGTTCCTACTGGGCCGACCTGCCCTATGCTGCCCACACTGTCACTGACGAAGCGGGCAAGGCCTACGACATCACGGCCACCGAAATTGACGAGATGGTGGCCCGGCTCTCCACCCAAAGACCCAACAAGCCAGGCACCACCTTCACGAACGCCAGGTATAATATCCGCCCCAACGGTGACGCGGCCTGGGCCAGCTACGAGCAAACTTTCCATTACCCCGATGGCAGAGAGTCCTTGACGAACATCGAGAGTCGCTATCTGGAAAAAATGGACGGGCAATGGAAAATTTCCCACATGATTTCTATCCCGAAGCGGTAAATGCTTTTCTGCCGGAATAACATTCAGCCAGGCGTTCATCCTGTCTCTTGCCTGAAAAAATAAAAATCTGAACCGTCTGCCCCAAAAGGAAGTTGACTCTTACTCCTTTCTTCCTATTTTCGCTGACCCGTTGTCGAGAAATTTACTCGGCCACCCATTTCACTCTACTAAATCCCCTTGCCCATGACACCCCAAAGAAAAGGCACCTTCATTCGGCGGGCCAAAGACATCACCATCGGCAGCACCCTAGCTGTGGCAATGCTGGCCAGTGGCATTTTCCTTCCCGGCTGTCAGGGCGGCGAGGATAACGAAGCTGCCTACAGCTACGACGACGCAACCTTCGCCAAGGGAATCCGCTCCTACATCAAGGAAGTAAATCCCGGCGAATTTAAGATCACCGACGAAGAAACCGTCGAGTACCACCAGTCGGAAGCCATTGTGACCTACCTCGATGGTACTTCCCGTACGCTTAACCCCGAAGCCGCCAAGCGGCTTATCGACGAAGAAATTAAAAGCCAGGGCGATAGCACAAGCACAACAGGTAGACAAAACAATTACCAACGTAGCGGCTTATCAACCATGCTGCTTTACGGAGGAATGGGCTACTTGTTGGGCCGCAACCGCAACAATGGTTATATCAACAGCTACCGCAGCAACGGCCAGGCGGGCCAATATTACAGCGATCCGCGCACCTACCAAAAGGCGCAATCAGCTCGCTCGGCCATGCGGGCTTCTCGCACCGTTAACAGCCGCCCCACGGGGGGTAGAAGTGGATTTTTCGGTAGGTCAAGGGGAAGTAGTGGAGGGTAAAAATGAGTTCATGAGTCCATGAGTTCATGGAAGAACTTGTCCTCGGTATATTTACTCATAAACTCATAGACTTTAAACTCATAAACTTTTTGTGATTAACCTGAAAGATATGCCCCAACCTCCCGATAAGGCCTTGCGTAGCCTGGGTTGGGATTGGATGTTGGGCGAAGATACCTTGCCTTATTTAGTGCAAAAATCAGTAGTGGTTTCGGAAGAGGAAGCGGCCGCTTACCACGAAGCGGCGCAATCGCTTTACGATATGCTGGTGGAGGCCGGGCAGTACGCAATCGACCATCTCCTGCTCACTGAAATGGGCATCCCTTCTTCGCTGCACGAACTAGTGAAGCGTTCTTGGGAGGATGACCGCCAAGTTCATCTGTACGGTCGCTTCGATTTGGCAGGGGGAATTGATTGCCAACCGATCAAACTCATTGAATTCAACGCCGATACGGCGACTTGTTTGCCCGAAACTGCCGTGGTGCAATGGGCCCAATTGCGGGCCAATGGCCTCGACGATAGTCGGCAGTTCAACACGCTGTACGAAACGCTGGTGGGTCAGTTCAAATACTTGCGTGAGGTAAACGACGACCTCACTCCCAGCCTGCTGCTGACCACGCTGCGCGACTCTGCCGAGGACGACACCAACCTGGCCCTGCTTACCGAAGCCGCGCTGGAAGCGGGTTTCGACACC
>JBBSKK010000297.1:0-5061 GCA_038256395.1 Cytophagales bacterium
AATTTTTTTGCCAAAAACAAGTATCTACGCTACTTTTCAGCCATCTACTCTCAAGCGGCCATATTCTTACATCATGCAGCCTGACTACCATACATTCGAGGTCGAAGACTTCGCCCGCGACGAACGCTTCCGACGCTGGGTAATCCAGCGCGACTCGGAGAGTGAGGTGTTTTGGACGGCCTATTTGTTGGATTACCCCGAATTGGCGGGCAAGGTGCAGTTGGCTCGATCCTTTCTTTTGGTGCTGGAAGAAAAAAATACGGCCTTGCCCGACGCGGAACTGACCGTAATTTCGGACGAAATACTGCAACCTGAGGAGGTGAAATTATTGTGGGCAAAACCGATTTTGAAAATAGCCGCCGCTCTGTTATTCGTCGTCGGGCTGAGCTTTTTGTATTGGCTCAATTGGGTCGATTCTTCTGAGTTGGCCGCCTTGTCGGAGATTAGCCCCGTGCTGGTGGCTGATTTTGAGGAGATAGAAAATAAAGAAAGTAAGCCCAAAAAAATCACGCTTCACGACGGGAGTACGGTTACGCTTTACAAAAACAGCAAACTACGCTACCCGAAGCAATTCCAGCCCGACCAAAGGGCGGTGTACCTGACCGGACGGGCTTTTTTCGACATTACCAAAAATCCAAGACAGCCTTTCTGGGTACATACCGACCGCATCTCGACGCAGGTGTTCGGCACCTCCTTCATGGTGACAACCGTGGGGGAAAACGCCAGAGTGGAGGTGCGTTCCGGGCGGGTGTCGGTCTATACCCGCAAGGACATCAGCGCGGCGCGAAAGCTACAGCAGAAGGAGTCAATGGGCGTAGTACTTACCGCCAATCAGCAAGCTTCCTTTGTACAGAAGGAGGAGCGTTTAGTGAAGTCCGTGGTGCCGCAACCCGTTGTTTTACAAAAAATCGCAAACCACGCCTACGAATTCGACGAGGCTCCGATTAGCAAGGTCTTCGATCAACTTGAGCGTACCTACGGCCTGCCCGTTATTTACGACGCCTCAACCGTGAAAAACTGCTTCATCACGGCCAATTTGACCGACGAATCACTCTTCAATAAGCTGAATCTGATTTCTTTAATCTCGCATTCCAGCTACGAAATAGTCGATGGACAGATCATTATTCACAGCAAGGGATGTGATAATTAGTAAGTACATTTGACTGAGAATGGCCGAACGCTTTAAGTTTTTATAAAAATAATTATAAGAAAAGCAGTATCTGGCCGCTCCCTCCGCCATCCATGAGTAAATTAACCTTATACTCATGGACAAACGATTTACCAAATCTCCGATTTTTGCCCGTCTCATGAAACTATCGGCTATTCAACTTCTGATCGCTGGTTTCTTCATGACCGCCGCCTGGGCGCATTCTGCCAAAGGGCAGGAAATTCTCGACCAAAAAATGGTGGTCAAAGCGGGTAGTACAACGCTAAAAAATGCCCTGAATGATCTGGAACGCAAGAGCAGCGTTCGTTTCATTTACAATCCCCGAGAAATCGGGGCAGATCGGCGGGTCACGCTAGTGGCTCAGTCGGCTACTCTCAAAGAAATCCTCGGGGACTTGCTGTTTCCGCTGCAAGTCCGCTACGAAGTAACAGGGAAGCAAATCGCCCTTTTTAAAAACCCGGCCACGGGGACTAATCCTGCCGACGAGGTTCGCGGCAGTTCCCAAGCCCTCCTTAACCAAACCCAAAATCAGAAGTCGGTCGATAGAACAATCACCGGCCGCGTTACTGATGGGGTAGGGGGGACGTCCTTACCCGGTGTAAATGTTTTACTCAAAGGCAGCACCATAGGCAGCTCCACCGACGCCGAGGGGAAGTTCTCACTCTTGGTGCCGACGCAATATGACAACAACGGCACTACGCTTGTGTTTTCCTTCGTAGGCTACGCGCCACAGGAGGTGGTAGTCGGCAGCCGCAGCAATGTGGAGGTGGCGATGAGTTTGGACAACAAGCAGTTGAGCGAGGTGGTGGTCGTGGGCTACGGTACGCAATCGCGCAAGAATCTGACGAGCGCCATTACTACCGTCAAACCCGAGGAGCTCAACCGGGGTGCTATCAGCGACGTAGGGCAACTGCTACAGGGCAAGGTGCCGGGCCTGAATATTTCGGCCAGCGGTGACCCCAACCGCCCGGCGGCGGTGGTGCTGCGCGGTGCTTCCACCATCAACAGTTCGCAGGGGCCATTCTACGTCATCGACGGCGTGCCGGGCGCGGATATTTCGATTATCGCGCCCGACGATATCGCCTCCATCGACGTGCTGAAAGATGCCGCCGCCACCGCCATTTACGGAAACCGAGCCGCCAACGGCGTGATCATGATTACGACCAAGCGGGGCAAAGCGGGCCAAATGCAAGTCGCCTATAGCGGGTTCATCGGTTTTGAAAAAGTATCCAGCAAGCTGGATGTCATGGATGCCGCCCAGCTTCGGGCGTTTCTTACCAAAAACGGCCAATCGCTGTCGCCCATCGATGATAAAGGGCAAGACACCGACTGGCAGGCCGAGGTGCAGCGAGGTACCGCTTACTCGCACAATCACAACATTTCGATTGGGGGTGGTACCGAGAAGGGTAGCTACAGCGCCAGCATCAACTACTTCAACAAGGAGGGGATTTTGCAGGGAAGCAACCTCAATCGGGTGATTGCCCGGTTGGCTGTGGAGCAATACGCCCTCAACGATCGCCTGCGCTTCAGCCTGAACGTGACCAACTCCCACAGTAACGCCGACAACACACCGCTGCGTAACAACGTGCTGTCGCAGATGGTCACGTACCTGCCAGTTTCGCCCGTCAGGAACGAGGATGGTAGCTTTTTTGAAAATTTTCAGAACACTGGTTATTTCAACCCGGTGGCCATCCTCAGCAACGCCAGAGACAATAACAAGTACAATAATCTGGTCGGATCGTTCAATACGCAGGTTAAGCTACCGTTCAACCTCACTTATGACCTGAACTTGTCGTACCAAAACAACACCTCCTTGCGCGGCGAAGCCTTCAACAGCTATTTCACCCAGTACAACAGCGCCAACTTTTACAACAATCCCGAGCCTCCCGCCGTCCACGGGCTGCTGAACTTTGGCACCAACGGTTCGGCCCTGCGCAACACCTACCAAACCAGCCTTAAAGTGCTGGAAACTTTCCTGACCTGGGACAAGCAGTTCGGCAACCACTCGCTGAACGCCGTCGTGGGTTATTCGTATCAGGGAACCATCGCGGGCGATGGCTTCCAGACCACCAGCACCAATTTTCCCGTCGATAACATCGGCTACAACAATTTTGCCCTCAGTAATCCTTACGCCGTAGCGGGTTATCGGGTCGATTTTGGCCCGGATGGAGCCTACCAGGAAACGCGGCTGATCTCCGACTTTGCCCGCGTGAACTACAATTTTAGCAATAAGTACCTGATTCAAGGCTCTATCCGGCGCGATGGCAGTTCAGTTTTCGGGGCCAATAACCAGTGGGGTTACTTCCCGGCGGTCGGGGTGGCGTGGCGGGTGGCTCAGGAAGGTTTCATGCAAAAACAGACCTTTTTCGACGATCTGAAACTGCGGGCCAGCTACGGCGTGACGGGCAACTCGTCGGGCTTCAATGCCTACACCGCCCAGTTTATCTCCGGCAGCCGGGGTACTTTTTATTACAACGGCATCCAGACCGCCGCGCTTGGGCCCCGGCAGGCGGCCAACCCGGATTTGCGCTGGGAAAAAACGGCTACGGCCAACGTCGGCCTAGATTTCACGATTCTGAAAGGTAAGCTAAGCGGCACGCTGGAAGTATACGACAAATTGACGACGGGTATGATTTACTCCTACCGCGTCAACCCCGTGCTGGTTCCGGTGGGGAACATCACGGCCAATGGTGGAGACATGAGCAACCGGGGCATTGAGCTGAGCCTGAGTGCTACCCCGATTCAGACCGCCAAATTCAGTTGGACGACGGGCTTTAACCTTGCCCACAACAGGAACCTGATCAAGAGCCTGACCAATCCGCTGTTTGTCGGCGGTGATTCGATCCGCACCACGCAGCCCGAAGGCAGCGGCCAAACGGGCAGTTCGCTCCAAATCTTGAAAGCGGGTAGGCCGCTCGGGCAATTTTTCACGCTCGAATACGACGGAAAGAACGATCAGGGCGTATCGCAGTACGTGGGAGTCAATGGCAGCCCTACCATCACGCCCCGCATCGGTACCGATTATCGGTATTTGGGCAGTCCCCAGCCTAAGGTTTTGATCGGCTGGACTAACACTTTGCGCTACGGAAATTTCGACCTGAATATATTTTTCAGGGGCGTGTTCGGCAACCAAATTTTCAACGCCACCCGCGCTGATCTTTTCCGGCCCAGCACTGCTCAGTTTGAGAATATTCTGGTGGACGTGGCCGACGAACCCATCGGTGACGTGAACTCCTTCAAGTATTCCAGCCGCTTTATCGAAAGCGGCAGCTATGTGCGCCTCGACAACGCCACGCTGGGATACAATTTCAAAAACCTGGGCCAATACCTCAGGAATGTCCGGCTGTACACCTCGGTAAACAATGCTTTCGTGCTGACAAAGTACACAGGCATCGACCCCGAAATCAATCAAGGTGGCATTGCTCCTGGCATAGATTCCAACAATTTCTACCCCAAGACCCGAACCATTCTGGTGGGGGTCAACGTGTCATTTTAAATAGATAAAAAAATTATTTTATGAAAAAACTACTCATTTCCAGTGGGTTCGTTGTGTTGGTGATGTACCTCACCACGGCTTGCCACGATGTCGAGGTGCCCGTCAGAACGCAATTGACCCCCGACGTTTTCCCCCAGAATTCCACGCAGTTCATTCAGGCATCCGGCCCGCCCTACGCGGCTCTGCGGGGCAATTTCTCCCTCGACTACTGGTTTATGCAATCGCTGAGTACCGACGAGGCTATCTTGCCCGCCCGAGGGGGCAACTGGTTCGATAACCAAAACTACATGATGCTCCACTACCACAACTGGACTCAAGACCACGGCTGGACAAACGCCGCCTGGAACTGGCTGTCGGTAGTGATCGGCACAACAAATCAAGCACTTTCTATCCTGGA
>JBBSKK010000298.1:0-5057 GCA_038256395.1 Cytophagales bacterium
GGTACTTCACGCCAAACCCGATACACCGGAGGGCGATTTACTGGAAGTGATATCGCTCCTCGTCCATGACTACGAACAGAAGCATTACGCCATCGAACCCCTCACGGCTCTGGAAGCTTTGAAATACGAAATGGAGGAACAGGGACTTACACAAAGTGATCTGGCCAAACGATTTGCCATGAGCAAAAGCACTATTTCCGAAATCCTAAATGGCCGGAAACAGATGAGTGTGCGCTTTATGAAGTTCCTGCACCATGAGCTGGGCATTCCAGCACATATTTTACTATCCTGACCGAATTTAACACTTCACCTTACCCTAAACCCTACCCTGCTATGACCACCGAAGAATACCAAAAGTATGACGTCGTTGGCCTGGCCCAACTCGTAAAAAACGGCGAAGTAAGCCCCCTGGAACTGCTGGAGAACGCCCGCGTTCTGGCTGAAAAGCGTAACCCGGCTATCAATGCCATTGTTCATCCACTTTACGAAGAGGGAAAGAAAATGGCAGAGAACCTACCCGAGGGAGGCGCTCTCCGGGGCGTGCCGTTTTTGGTGAAAGACCTGAGCCTGCAATGGGCCGGAACCCCAGCCCGCTCCGGTAGCAAGGGGTACCTGAATTTCGTTTCGGAGGTGGACAGTTATTATATCCAGCGCTGCAAGCAAGCAGGACTCGTGCTTTTTGGTAAAACCAACACGCCGGAGTTTGGGCTCACGCCTTTCACCGAACCCGCGCTTTTTGGCCCCGCCCGCAATCCCTGGAACACCGCGTATTCATCGGGCGGGTCGAGTGGTGGCTCGGCGGCGGCGGTTGCGGCCGGGATCGTGCCGGCGGCCACGGCTTCGGATGGCGGCGGCTCCATTCGCATCCCGGCTGCGTGTTGCGGGCTTTTTGGTTTGAAGCCTTCGCGGGGACGGATTTCGCTGGGGCCCGCTTTTGGAGAGGGATGGGGCGGGGCCGTGGTGGAAGGGTCGGTGACGCGCTCGGTGCGGGACAGTGCCGCGCTGCTGGATATTTTGCAAGGGTACGCGCCGGGCGATCCCTACCAGGTGCAAAGCCCCACGCGGCCCTACGCCGAAGAAGTCGAACGCGACCCCGGAAAACTTCGGGTGGCGTTTTGCTCCCGCCATCCCTACGCCGCCCAGTCGGTGGACGTGGAATGCGTGCGGGCGGTCGAGAAAACGGCCCGGCTGCTGCAAACGCTGGGCCACGAAGTGACGGAAGTACCGCTGCCGTACGGGCCGGAAGTGTTCAAGGATTTGTTTTTCCCCATGATCGTGAGCGAAACGGCTTCCAGCTTGCGGAATTTGGGCAAGTACCTGGGACGGGAGGTGAAGAGTAACGACGTGGAGTTGAATACCTGGCTCCTGGCCAAACTGGGCGAGGTATTCACGGGGGCCGACTACGCGCAGGCCCTTTTCCTGTGGAATGCGCTATCCCGACAAATGGCTGCCTTTCACCAGCAGTACGATGTTTTTATGACACCCGTGCTGGCTCGTCCGCCCATCGAGATCGGCGGTTTGCAGAATACCACCCAGGAAAACCTTTCCCTGAAACTGCTCCAAAAAACGGGCGGCTACCGTTTTTTGAAAGGCAGTAAAATCATTGACGACCTTATCGAGCGCACGTTCAGCTATATCCCATACACGGCTATTGCCAACATGTCCGGACAGCCTTCCATGTCGGTACCGATGCACTGGACTGAAACCGGGCTGCCCGTAGGCGTGATGTTCACGGGAAGAATGGGCGAAGAAGACCTGCTCTTCCGCCTGGCGGCGCAATTGGAAACCGCTCAGCCCTGGTTCGACCGAAGGCCAGAGATGGATAAGTGAATCGCGATATACTGTCGAGGGACGTGGAAATCTTTACCCGCCAACCTTCTCCATCCGCCGCAAGCGATCGTTTTGCAGCCGGATGCGCTTGCACAGGATGCTCAACACACTTTTCAGCAATTCGGAGCGCTCCTCCATCAGGTCGTAGAAGTCGTCCTGATCAATGCGGAAGAGCAGCGTTGGGTCGGCGATGACCGCCGAGGCCGAGCGGGTTTCGGCGTCGAGCAGGGCTAGTTCGCCGAAAATGTCGTTGGCCCCGAACTGCGCGAGTTTGGTCTTGCCATCGAAAATTTCCACCGTGCCGGAATAGATTACGTACATGCAGGTACCGAGTTCGCCTTTTTCAAAAAGCACTTCGCCCAGCTCGCAGGTGTGTTCTGTGATGATCGGGACGATTGCCGACAAAACGTTTTCGGGGGTGTTCTCGAACAGCGGCGATCTTTTCAACACCATCACTTTTTCGAGCGGCGAAACGACGCCGACAGGGGCTTTTTCTTGTGACATATTTTCTTCGGAAGGCGGTAAATCTAATTCTACACATCGTTGTAAGGCCGCGTCCCGCACCAGAGGGTCGGTATGGCTACGGTAGCTAAGCAGCGGAGTTCGGTCGTGGGTATCTGAAATGGCATTCAACGCCTGCACTACGCTCCATTCGCTGAATTTCGCCGTGCCGTGGGCCAAAATATAGTCGATGATTGGCACTGGCTTTTGCTGGCGGCAGACCGTTTTTTCAAAAATAGCCAGCGTGTTTTCGGGTGTGGATTCGTCCAGCAGCGCGTGCAGGGCCAGGTACGCGTGGCGGGGGATGATGTTGTCCAAAATCTCGATGGCGTTGGCCCGCTTCTCGCGCGAACTGTGCTCGATGTTGAGCATGGCGTTTTCCACCAGACGGGCGTCGTGGGTAAGCATGAAGAGGAAGAAAATCCGACGGACGCTCTCGTCGATTTCAAAGTCCAGGCTGGCGTTCAGGGCCTGGTTGATATTTTCATTCAGTCCGCCGACTACCTGATACAAATGGTCAAACTCCTGCTGCAAATATTCGGGAAGCCCGCCGATCTGCTCACGAGACGGGTCGATGCGGCTGAGCGACCGCAGGGCGGCGTTGCGGGTGCGCAGGCGTTCGCTATCCAGCAGTTCGACCAGTATTTGTAAAGTGCGCGGCGTTCGGAAACGTTCGCAGCCGATGGCTAGGAAATGGATCAGGTGGGGTTGTCCTTCTGAGATGATTTTCCGGATGCCGGAGTCACCGGGTTCGCCCGCTTGTAGCAAGCCCATGATCGCTTGTTTGTCGTAGGCTCGGTCACCCGTAAGTTGCAGCATTCTCTGGCAGGATTCCGGCGTGGGTTGGGTAGCCGCAACAGCAATGGCCTTCTCGGTGATAGCAAAAGAAGGGCTCAGCATTGATTGGACAATAAAAGGGTCATAACCCGCTTCGTCGAGTTCCTGAATGCAGTCGAGGGCGGCCAATTGGTCTTGCTCGTAGTCCGACTCGGACAAATAACGCAGCGTGGCGTCGGTCAGCGTTGGGAAACGACCCGACTTTCGGCAGCCGACAATGCTGCCCTGCACCGTGCTGAGGTCGTCCGAATTCAAGAAAGCCAGCACCTGGCCTTCGGAAAGTTCGTTTTGCTGGCAGGCGATTTGGCTGCACAACTTACGGTTGGCCGGGAAGTCGTCGCGCTGCGCCAGTTGGTAGAGGGCCACGGGGTCGTAGGCTTCGCCTGAGTCGGCAATCGTCAGCAGGGTTTGGCGGCGGACGGTTTCGGAGGGGTTACGCAGCAACGATTCGTACTGTTCCGCAAGGAGGTCGGGACGGTAGGTGGCCAGCCAGTTGAGGGAAAAAAGCACGTCGCTCGGCGTGTGGCTACCGAGTTTTTCCAGGATAAGCGACTCGGCGTTTTCCTGAAACAGCAAATCCTCATCTTTGAAAAAACGCTTGCTGAGGGCATTTTTCAGTTCCAACAGATAGGAACCGTGGGCTTTGGCCAGAAAATAAGCCGCCGCTATGGCCAGCGCCATGATGAACACGAAAGAACCCGCCGCCAAGTGCAGGTGGTTCAGGTAGGCGACCAGCGTGACGACGCCCGCGATACCCATGCCCAGCGGTTCGTAAATGCCCTTGGCCAGCGTGTGGGCTTTCAGCCGCTGATGCAGGAAAAGGGGCTGAAACATGACCAAAAAAACCGGGTCGTAGGTGGTCTTGCGCGTTATTTCAAAGAAAATGTACAGCCCGCTAAACATATTGAGCAGCACGACTTCGCTAGTGTCGAGAAAAGAAAAAGCGTACAGTCCCAGGGAGACGGTGAAAGTCAGAATGGGCAGCAGAATCAACACGTTCCGCAGCCCGAAGCGGGCGATGATCCGACTGGAAAGCAGAAGTTTGATAACCGTAGCTGTCCCGAAGGCAATACTCAGCAGGTAGCCGAGGTAGTTCATGACATCGCCCTGGTCGTGGTACTTGTGCTTAACGTTGATAAAGAAGCTGTACTCGATGAAAATCGCCGCCGCCGACACGAACACCATGCCCATGCACAGGTAGTACACCAGCCAACTCCCCCCGAAAAAGCGATCGACCAACCGGGGATGGCTGAGGGTCGCGACGCGGCGCTTCACCGCGTGGTGATCGGGAATGACGGTGGAGCGGAAGGTTAGTGTCTGCACCAGATAAGCGAGCAGAAAGGCGCCGCAGGCCACCCAAAGCAAAATGTACAGCGAATAGGCCGAGTGGATTAGCACCGCCAGCAGGGCACCGATGGCCTTGGCTGGCAAGTCGCCGGAGCCGATGATGCCGAAGATGCGCTTGCTCTGCCGCACGTCGAAAACCAGCGCCGACAACCCCCAGAATTCCAAACCGGAAAGCAGATAAATCGCCCGGTAGCCGACTAGCAGCACCACAGCTTCCACGAAAGGGTCGAGGAAATACAGCCCCACCGACAACAAAATCACCAGTCCCACCGTCACGAGCATGACACCTCTGACCAGTTTTTTGAGCGAAAGGCGGTGTTCGTAGTGTTCGTACACTTTGCCCGCCAGCATACAGCCGGCCGC
The DNA here is from genome assembly GCA_038256395.1 of Cytophagales bacterium. Classification (GTDB taxonomy): domain Bacteria; phylum Bacteroidota; class Bacteroidia; order Cytophagales; family Spirosomataceae; genus Persicitalea. The sequence continues at coordinate 4,879 of JBBSKK010000298.1, forward strand.
CGCCAGGAAATACCCCAGTGGCAGCGACAAGTCGGGATTATTTTGCAACAAAAGCACCGTGGCACACACGTAAATGAGGATGGTGCCGATGCTAATGAAGAAATTATGGAGGAAGAAAAGCACCAGCGGGCGGCGTTCCGTGCTGCGGGTGCTTTCTCCGGGATTTTGTGGGGACACTA
>JBBSKK010000299.1:0-5052 GCA_038256395.1 Cytophagales bacterium
AAAAACAAGGGCGTAAATAAAAATCGGCAGCCCGCACAGCAACGCCGCCAGCCAGGCCGCCAGCCAGGTGTTTTTTTGCAAAAAATTAAGAGAAGAACGGAGAAACGACATGAATGGGCGTCAGCGAGCGGGAAAAATCGACGCCAAAATTATAAAAGATTCCCGGAGAACGGTCATTTCGGGTCGTCGTCTTCCACCTCGGCGGTGGCGCGGGGGTCTTTGCTGCTGTCGTAGATGAGCTTGTTCTTGTCGTCCCACTCGCGTAGTACGAATGGTTCGAAGTCCTCGTCCCAGCGGCTCTTGCGGTACTGAATCTCCTTCTTGCGGGCGCGGCGGTACTGGTAGTACTCGACCCAGCGGCCCACTTTCTGGCCGCCGTCGTACTTGCCTTTTTCCATGAGTTGTCCTTCGTCGTAGAACGACAAATAGTCACCGTCCACCTCCTCGAACTGTACGGGAACGACTTCCTTGATTTTAGAATGCGCCGAGTCGTAGTAGGCAATCCGCGACTCCGCCGGGAAGCCCCGGTACCAGTGCGACTTGTCGATCAGATCATAGTTGGCGTCGTAGGTCACCCAGCGACCATCCTTGGTTCCCTTGTAATAAAAGCCCTCCTCGATCAAATCACCCGCCACATAGCGCTTGTACGGGCCGTGCAGCGGCAGGGCTTTTTCCTTATCCTTAATAACGGACGAACTCAATTGCTTCTTTTTCAAGTCGTACCAGCGATTGTAGGGCGCATAGGGGCTGATGGGTTCGTGACTTTTCAGCACGTGGAATTCTTCGATGCGGGCGCGATCACCGCTACCGTACTTCACCAGCACTTTCTCCATCGGGATGCCCTCGTACTGGACACGGGCCAGGCGGCCCTTCTTGGCGCGGCGGCGGCGTTCAGAGCGGCGGCTCTTGAATTCCTTGGCTTTCAGGCCGAGGTCGGGGATGGTCTCGCCTAGCAGTTTGGAGAGGCTCTCCGACTTACCCTTGCCCCCCCCCCCGGCAGCGACAGGCTGGCCGAGGGGTCGAGGCCGGGCAACTGCGCGTCAAGTCCGGTGGATTTTTGTAATTTGGCCCGCAGCGAATCCGCCTTCGACTGCGCGTTCTGCATCCGGTCCTGGGCCGATTTCTTTTTCGCATTGGTCTGGCCCCAAGCCGTGGCCGTGAGCGCTATCCACAAAATACCCAGCCCGAAGGCGGCCAAGCGGCGTACCGCCGGGCGGCGTACCGCTTTTTGTATCATGTTTTGCTTCTTTTTGGCGTTCTTTCTCATTAATCGTTGCCAATCTAGGTAACGAAGGCCGACGTTCGATATTGATGTATGGGGAGAATTTCTGGTTTGCTGCTGCTTTTTGCCCTCTGTTTTTTTAGTAAAAAAAATATTCAGGCCCAACAAGTACCGCCGGGCGGCGTACCGCTCGGCGGCTGGCAGACGCACTTCAACTACCGATCGGCCCGTCAGGTCGTACAGGTGCAGGACCAGTTCTTCTGCGCCACCTTCAATGGCCTGTTCAGCTACCGCCCGTCGGACGACAGTACTTTTATTTATTCCAAAATCAACGGCCTCCACGATACGGGCGTCAGCAGTCTGGCCTACGCGCCGGATAGCCGCCTATTATTGTTGAGCTATCGCAGCGGCAACATCGACCTAGTCGAGCTGGACGAACAGGCCAAGGTACTAAAAATCAGCGAATGGCCGCTGCTCCGCGATGCCCCCGACCTGCCCGCCGCCCGCCGTAGCTTCCAGGTTGCTTTCCGGGAAAAACTGGCCTACCTCAGCACCGCCTTCGGCGTGGTAGTGCTGGACCCGGCCCGGCGCGAGGTGCGCGAAACCTACCGCAACATCGGCCCCGGTGGCTCGGAAGTGGCCGTTTTTGGTGTCGCCTTCACCCGAGACAGTTTGTATGCGCTCAGCTCGCAGGGCATTTTACGGGCCTCGCTGAGCGAGAATGTCAACCGCCAGTTTTTTGGTAATTGGCAAAAAGTACCCGCGCCCGTCGCCCTCACTTCCATCGCCGTTTTGGAGGAAAAACTCTATGCGGGCGTACCGGGCCAGGGCATTTTTCGTAGAGAAAAGGACACCTGGCAAATCGTCTACCCCGCCACCAGCCAACGTTTTGAATTCCGCGTTGCGAATGACCGGCTCGTGGCCGCACTCGACAACCGCATCGTCACCCTCAGCCCGCAGAATCAGGCTACGGGCTTCCGCGACCCGCTGCTGGCCGCTCCGCAAGAGGCCATTTTGGATGCTGCCAACAACCTTTGGGTCGCCGATAACCAAAATGGGCTGGTCAGTAATTTTACGGGGCAATACCAATCGTACAGTCCCGTGGCGGTGGCGCCCCCCGTCGGAGATACTACGATCAACAATCGTACCGATTCCGTCGTCGTGGACCGCAACGGCCTACAGTGGATTCGGCTGCCGAATAGTTTGGGTGGTGGTATTTTGGTAAAAAACCCCACGTCGCAGCAGCAGCGGTACCTGTCCACCTCTCCCAACAACGGCGGGCTGCCTTCGTCCCGCGTCAACAGCCTGTCGCTGGACCGCGACGGACTCGTCTGGTTTGCCGCCGACCGGGGCGTGGGCTATTTCATGCCGGAGAAAAATGTACTTTCGGGCGGCGCGGTCAATGCCGTGTTTCCGCTTTTCGGTCAAAGGCGCTTGCTGCGCGACGCATTCAGTACGGCCATCGTCACTGAGCCGGGCAACCGCAAGTGGGTCGGGACGCGCGGCGGCCTGTACCTTTTCAGCGCCGATGGCACCCAACTCATCCGGCAGATCACCGCCGCCGATAGTCCGCTGCCGTCGGACAACATCCTGGCCCTGCAATTCGACGAGGCCAGCGGGCGCCTATACATCGACACGCCCAACGGCCTGGTTTCGTACCGCTCTGACGCCACGGCTCCTTCACCCACTTTACAGGAAATCACCATTTTCCCTAATCCGGTACGCCCACATTACGCGGGCGTAGTCGGCATCAAAGGGCTGCGGGACGAAACGGTCGTAAAAATTACGGATTTGGCCGGCAGGCTGGTGTACGAAACCCGCTCCCAAGGCGGCACGGCCACCTGGAACTTATTGGATTATACCGGACGCCGCGCCAAAGGCGGCATCTATCTGGTGTTGCTCATTGCAGCGGATGGCTCGGAAAGCGTGGCGGGGAAGTTGGCGGTAGTGGAGTGAAGTTGGCTTGTTATTGAAACTTTCCCTTTTCCGTCTTTCCTTCCCAGTCGTCCGTCCGAAACGGCACGGCGGGCAGGCCCTCGGCATTGAACAGGTTGTCGTCGATGGGCGAGTTGGCCCAACCGTAGCGCACGGCCACGGGTTCCGGCACATCGGGATGCGACACGATTACTTTATCGCCCTCGATGCGGGCAGGGGCGTAGCGGAACTTGCGGTCGCGCCCGGCGATCTCGAAGCCTTTGAGGTAGCCGTATTTTTCCTTCACCATCAGCCCACCGCCTACATTATCGAAAGAAATAATGGCTTTCTGGCCACTGAATTGTGCATCCTTGAAAGCGGGGCCGCTGTATACGATGTCGTCTTTGCCATAGGCGACTTTCATCGCCGCCAGGGCCAGGCGGAGGCCTACCTCCTGCTTGTTGGTGGGGTGAATGTTGGCGGGATTGCCGATGTCGGTCGTGACGGCCATGCCTGTCTTGGCCAGACTAAGCGTCATCGTTTGGGCTTCGCGGAGTTCGGCCCAGTCGCTGCCCTCGTTACTGTTCTGGAAGGGGCCGAAGGTGGCCAACTGCACGAACAAGAATGGGAAATCGTAGCCCCAGTCCTGCCGCCAGCTTTCGATCAGCAGCGGAAACGACTTGCGGTACTGGTAGGCACGTCCGGCGTTAGACTCGCCCTGGTACCACAGCGCCCCGGCGATGGAGAATGGAATGAGCGGGGCGATCATGGCGTTGTAAATCGTCGTGCCGACGTTGTTTTTGTCAGAGGCGTAGGTACGTTTTGCCGACCAGGAAGGAATCATACGCCACTGCGTCTCGACCAGCGGCAGACTTTCGCCCGCGCCTTCAATCGAGTAATCCGCCGCGCTTCCCAGAAAGCCCATGCCCCGAGGGGCCGATTCACCCAGCGGCCCGACTTTGACCAGAATGGAATTTGTGCCCGACTGCCAGGTACCCGCCGGCATATCGAGCGTGACGTTCGGCGAACCTGAGCCTTCGTGTATCTTCCGTCCATTAATGTAAAAAGCAAGCTGGGCGTTATGACGGCCAAAGCGCAACGTGGTGGGCTGGCCGACCATTTTGGCAGGAATGTCCACAGTCCGCTGAATGTAAGCCGTTCCCCGAAAGCCCCGCAGGCTATTCTGGTCCCAGTTGCCGATGGGGTTGACTTTGAATTTCCACTGACTGTAATCGTAATCCGGCTTGAGGTAATCGCTTTCCTGTACCGAGTTTACGTTATAGTCCGGCGCTCCGTAAGCCTGCGCGATGTTTTTTTGCTCTTGTCGCTTGCCGTTCTCGTCCCAGCTACGCGCCATCGTGGCCGGGTAATAATTCAGCACATCCGACTCGTTCATGGCTTTCTCGCTGATCCAGCCCTCGATCTGCGAGCCGCCCCAGGACGAATGCACCAAACCCACCGGAACGCCCAGCCGCTGCGCAATATCCCGCGCAAAAAAGTAGCCCACCGCCGAGAAATCACCCACCGTGGCGGGCGAAGCAATTTTCCAATCGCCTGAGTTCAAATCTTTTTCAGGCATAAAGGCCAGGTCGTGCGCCACCTCGAAATGCCGGATCTTGGGGTAGTTGGCCCGCGCGATCTCGACCTTCGCACTGTCGGAGTTCTTCACCCGCCATTCCATGTTCGACTGCCCCGACAGCAGCCACACTTCACCGACCAGGATATCGATTAGCTTCACTTCATCCTTTTTGGTTTTCACCACGAGTTCGTAGGGACCACCTGCGGGCATGGCGGGCAGTTCGGCCATCCACTTGCCGTCGGCGTCGGCTTTGGCGGTGGTTTTCTGTTGGTTAAAGGTCAGTTCAACTTTGTCTCCCTTATTGGCCCATCCCCAGACTTTGACGGGCTTTTCGCGT
>JBBSKK010000300.1:0-5017 GCA_038256395.1 Cytophagales bacterium
GCACCGCCTGGTGCAGGACGGACGCATTCACCCCGCCCGCATTGAGGAGGTGGTCGCCAAAACCCGCAAGAACATTGAGGACGAAATCGTGGAAATCGGCGAGCGCACCGTCATCGACATGGGGGTGCATGGCCTGCACCCCGAACTGGTGAAGATGATCGGGCGGATGCGCTTCCGCTCGTCCTACGGCCAAAACCTGCTGCAGCACTCCCGCGAGGTGGCCAAGCTGTGCGCCACGATGGCCTCTGAACTGGGCCTGAACGCTAAGCTCGCCAAGCGGGCCGGACTGCTGCACGACATCGGCAAGGTGTATCCCGAGGAATCGGATATGCCGCACGCGCTGCTGGGCATGGACTTGGCGATGAAGTACAAGGAACATCCCGAAGTTTGTAACGCCATCGGCGCCCACCACGACGAAATCGAGAAAACCAGCCTGATTTCGCCCATCATTCAGGTTTGCGACGCCATTTCCGGCTCGCGGCCGGGGGCGCGGCGCGAGATGATGGAGTCGTACATCAAGCGGCTGCGCGACCTGGAAGACCTGGCCACCGCCTTCGACGGCGTGGATAAGTGCTACGCCATTCAGGCCGGGCGCGAGATCCGCGTGATTGTGGACGCCGAGAACGTGAGCGACGAAAAAGCGGGTCTGCTGTCGTTCGATATTTCCCAAAAAATCGAAAAGGAAATGCAGTATCCCGGCCAAATCAAGGTGACGGTGATTCGCGAGATGCGCGCCGTGGCCTACGCCCGGTAATTCTGGGGTAATTTTTTTCTTAAAAAACCTATGGCTTTCGCAGAGAGGGCCGTAGGTTTTTTCTTCTAAGTATCTTTGCCCTCCGCAATAAACCTCACCAATGTCTGCTACTCTCCAAGTTATCCTCATCACGGGTGCCTCGTCGGGCATTGGTCGGAGTACAGCAGAGTATTTGGTAAAAAAAGGCCACCGGGTATTTGGGGCAAGCCGCAGTAAGCCGGAGGGAATTGCCTTTGAGTGGGTTTGCGTGGATATCACGAGCGAGGAGTCGGTTCGGGAGGCCGTACAATTGGTTTTAAAAAAAGCCGGACGCATCGACGTCCTCATCAACAATGCCGGACTGGGCATCGTGGGGCCGCTTGAAGAAACCACCGACAAACTTATTTACGAAGTTTTCAACACCAATGTATTCGGGATGATGAGGGTTTGTCGCGCTGTCATTCCCCTCTTTCGGGAACAGCGGAGCGGGTTGATTCTCAATATCAGCTCCATCGCCGCCGAAATGGGGCTGCCTTTCCGGGGCATTTATAGCGCCTCCAAAGCTTCGCTGGAAATCCTGACCGAAACGCTAAGCATGGAGTTGCGGGAATTCAATATCCGAGTGTGTAGTGTGCTGCCCGGCGACATCGCGACCAGCATCAACCAAAACCGCCTTGTCGTCAGTCTACGCGAAGATTCGGTGTACGCCGAGCGTTTTGCCAAAATCCACCGACAAATCAACGAGGAAGTCAGCCAGGCGGCGCAGCCTATCGTCATCGCCAGAGCAGTGAGCCGGATTATTAGCATGAAAAATCCCGAACTGCACTACACCGTCGGGCCGTTTATTCAAAAATCCGCCATCCTGCTGCGGCGGATTCTGCCGCAGCGCAGTTTCGAGCGGCTGCTCATGTGGTTCTATGGCATGTAGCGGCAAACCATTTATAAACTTGACTTGTTAGGCAAAGGCGGTCACGCGCCGCCCTACACTTTATCTTCTCTTATAAATTCTTCATGAACTACGCCGATCTCAATAAAAAACAATTGCTGAATATCCATACTTTGGGCGAACTTAAAGCCGCCGACTATCGTCCCAAAACCATTAAACAAGAACTTCGGGACAACCTGATTGCCAAAATCCGCAAAAATGAGGAAGTGTTTCCGGGCATCTGGGGCTACGAGGATACCGTCATCCCCGACGTGGAACGCGCCATTCTTTCGATGCACAACATCAACCTGCTGGGTTTGCGCGGGCAAGCCAAGACCCGCATCGCCCGCATGATGGTGAACCTGCTCGACGAGTACATTCCCTACGTAGCGGGTACCGACTTGAACGATGACCCGCTCGATCCGCTTTCCCGCGTGGCCAAAGACCTCGTGGCCGAACACGGCGACGATACGCCCATCGCCTGGATGCACCGCTCCGACCGCTACACCGAAAAACTCGCCACGCCCGACGTGTCGGTGGCCGACCTCATCGGCGACGTCGATCCCATCAAGGCCGCGACCATGAAGCTGCCCTACTCCGACGAGCGGGTGATTCACTTCGGCCTGATTCCGCGTTCGCACCGGGGTATTTTCGTCATCAACGAATTGCCCGATTTGCAGGCCCGGATACAGGTGGCTTTGTTTAACATTTTGCAGGAAGGTGACATCCAGATTCGCGGCTTCAAGCTGCGACTGCCGCTGGACATCCTGTTCGTGTTCACGGCTAATCCCGAGGACTACACTAACCGGGGCAGCATCGTGACACCCCTCAAAGACCGCATCGACAGCCAAATCGTGACGCACTACCCCAAGAGCCTGGAAATCGGCCAAAGGATTACGGAGCAGGAAGCCGTCGTGAAGCCCGAGCAAAAGGGTATGGTGAAGGTGAACGATTTGACCAAAACCCTCATCGAGCAGATTGCCTTCGAAGCCCGCGAGAGCGAGTACGTGGACAGCAAGAGCGGCGTGTCGGCCCGGATGACGATTTCGGCCTACGAAAGTCTGCTGAGCGCCGCCGAGCGCCGTGCCCTGATGAATGGCGAGAAGGAAACCTACATCCGCATTTCGGATTTGTACGGCGTGGTACCCGCCATTTGTGGTAAAGTGGAGTTAGTGTACGAAGGCGAGGTGGAAGGTCCGGTCATTGTGGCCCAAAACCTCATCGGCAAAGCCATCCGTACCCAGTTCCTGAATTATTTCCCCGATCCCGAGAAGGCCAAAAAATCCAAACGGAATCCCTTCGCCAAAATCGTGGATTGGTTTGCGGCCAACAACGAGATGGACCTGATGAGCGACATGACCAACCGCGAGTACGAAGCCCGGCTACGTACGATCGACGGCCTGGATGACTTCGTGGACGAGTTCACGCAACGGTTGTCCAAAGAAGAAAAGCTATTCATGATGGAGTTCGCCCTGCACGGCATGGCGGAGTACTCGCTCATCGGCAAGCAGGCCCTCGACAAAGGGACACACTTTAAAGATTTGGTCAGCAGCATGTTTTCCGGTCCGGGCGGCGATGGAGACGATGACTTTGGCTTTGATTTTGACGATGACGACGATGGAAAGCCGTTCTGATTGGCTTTCGGCAGTCGGCTATCAGATTTCGGCTTTTATTGATTTTGGAATTCTTGTCAAATGAAAAAGCCCCGCGAATTCGCGGGGCTTTTCTTATGCATAAAATTACAGTTAAAACTAATTGATTGACAGAATTTTATTTATTTCATTCTCAACTGTCCACTGTCAATTGTCAACTTTTTAGACGGCCTTATCGACCACTTTGGCTGATTCCTCGGCATCCTCGTTGGGTTCGCTCATATCTTCCAGGGCCGCGGGGTTGCCGCTGACCTTGGCTTTAATCTTTGCTTCCAGTTCGTCCATTAGTTCGGGATTGTCCTTGATGAGCGTCTTGACCGCATCACGGCCCTGACCCAGGCGGTTGCCGTCGTAGCTGAACCACGAGCCGGACTTCTTGACGATGTCCAGTTCCACAGCCAGGTCGATGACCTCACCGGCTTTGGAAATGCCTTCGCCGTACATGATGTCGAACTCGATGACCTTGAAGGGCGGCGCGAGTTTGTTCTTCACCACTTTCACGCGAGTACGGTTGCCGAGAATGTTGTCGGCGCTTTCCTTGATTTGACCCACCCGGCGGATATCCAGCCGCACGGAGCAGTAGTATTTCAAAGCGTTACCGCCCGTCGTGGTTTCAGGATTGCCAAACATGACGCCGATTTTTTCGCGCAATTGGTTGATAAAGACGCAGCAGCAGCCCGTCTTGTTGATGACGCCCGTGAGTTTCCGCAGGGCTTGCGACATAAGGCGGGCCTGTAGACCCATCTTGCTGTCGCCCATCTCGCCTTCCAACTCGGCGCGGGGGACGAGAGCCGCCACCGAGTCGATGACGATGATGTCTATCGCCCCGCTACTGATGAGGTGTTCGGTAATTTCCAGAGCCTGTTCGCCACTATCGGGCTGCGAGATGAGGAGGTTTTTGGTATCTATGCCCAGTCTCTCGGCATAAGAGCGGTCGAAGGCGTGTTCGGCATCCACAAAGGCGGCCAGGCCGCCCTTCTTTTGGGCTTCGGCGATGCAGTGCATGGCCAGGGTGGTTTTACCGGAAGCTTCAGGGCCGTAAATCTCGACCACGCGACCGCGCGGCAATCCGCCGATGCCGAGAGCCAGGTCCAGCCCGAGCGAACCCGTCGAGATGGTAGGAACGTCCAGTACCTTACTGTCACTCAGGCGCATGACGGTACCTTTGCCGTAAGTTTTATCGAGTTTTTCCAGGGTGGTCTGTAGCGCTTTCATCTTGCTGTCTACATCACTAGCTTGTGCCATAAGGGAAGTTTGAGAGGTTTGTTAAGAACAGAATAAGGGCGGCGAAAGATACGCTTTTACCGCCTTGTTGGTAGGTTTAAATTAAAGTGTAAATGTATGTTTAATTATTGACATAGGCAATTGATTTTTATATCATAGTCAATAGTTTTTTAATCTTGCAGGCATCCGGGTAATTTTGCAAAGGGAATCGGGGGCCAGCGGATAAATTACGTCGCTTGGCACAGCCGGGCGACCTTTTTGGTTTGAAGCTATTCAAGATTTCCTCGCCGGACGGAGGTAAAAATAAATCAGCCCAATCAAAGAAATGAGTCCCAGCACGAAGCGTCAGTAGCAGAAAGAGCGCGGTTAGGCCCAGCACTACGTACACCGCCTTTTTACGGCTGTTGTGAAAATCCAGATGCTGTTTCAGGTTCATATTCGTCGTCGGGGATTTGAATTAAAACTTCCGGCTGTACCCGATGC
>JBBSKK010000301.1:0-5017 GCA_038256395.1 Cytophagales bacterium
AACAATGACGAAGTAAACGAGGAAAATGGCGTAATCGAGGGTTTGTAGGCCGAGGGTCATGGAGGGAGGGGTCTTATTTCTGACGAATTGGAGTAATCATGTCTTCGTTACTTTCGCGCGGCAAGCGGTAAACGGTTCCGCTTTTGGTGGTGAAGTACAGGTTCGATTCCGAGGGTTTTCGACCGTTTCCGTCGGCCCAAATCCCGTAGAAATCGGGCTGCGCGAAGCGGGGCGCGCGGACGTAGGTATGGTTCATCGGGCTGTTTTTGGTGAGTTCTTCCTCCTTTTTCCAGCTCACGCCACCGTCTCCACTCAGCCACATCACTATTTCGCCGCCGGGGTTGTAAGCTTGCGGGCCGTCGGCGGTGGGGCCGATGATGCGGAACACATTATTGGGTTCGGCGTAAATGGAACCCATGTCGTAATTGCTGTCGGAGGTCGTCACCACGTGGTCGGTCCATTGACCGTCGGTGGGGCGGAAGACCCGCCATTGCCGGGGGGCGTTCTCGGGGCCGGCTTCGTAGCCTTTGCTGGAAATGACCAGGATGGCGGGCTGCCGCCTTTCGTCCAATGTAATGTCCAGCAGGTAGCAGTTCAGTCCTTCGCTGACAAAATCCTCGATACGGGCCGGGTTGTCGCGGGTGGTCAAGGGTAGCTGTACCTTTTGTCCCATGACGGTCTGCCAGCTTTGGCCGAAATCGGTGGTTTCGAGGTAGTGCAGGTTGGTGCGGTAGTTCAGGCCCTTGCCTTCGGGATGAAAATCGAAGGCCACGCTGACCTTGCCATCTTTTTCCGCGCTGATTTGGTAGTGGCCTTCCTCAATGTGAGCGAGTACCTGCCACTCGTTCCAATGTACTCCGTCCTTGCTGGTATTGAAACCGATGACGCGCTGGCCTTTTTTGTATTTGGTAAAAAGGGAAATAAAGCCCTTTCCTTTGATGGGATAGACCTGGAAATAGGAAAAATTGTCGAATGGCTTCTCCGCCCCATCCACCAGTTCGGTGGGCGACATTAGTTCGAAATCGCTAATGTCGTACGGCTTCTTGCTGCGCGAGATGTAGGAGGGGCGACCCACGCCGTGGGCGGTCGAAAATATCCAGATAAAGCCTTGTTCATCGATGGAAATCACCGGGTTGTCGTGTGCGTCGGTGGTTTTCTTGTCCAGCAGGGTAATGGGATTGGCTACCTTTTTGGTTTTGTGGTCGAAGTACGAAACGTTGTGCAGCAGCGTGGAGTTGGTGCTATCGGTGCCACCGAAGCAGAAAAACGTCTTGTTTACCGCTTTTGCGTAGATAGCGAACGGGCGGTGGTTGGCGGGATAAGTGCCCAGCCCGCCGCTGTATTTATAGACATACTCGTCGTTGGAGGGCTGGTTCATGTACCAAATGCCCCGGAAGCCGTTGGCTTTTTTCAGGATTAGTTCGGCTTCGGCGTATTTGTTGTCGGGGTGGACGGGGGTTTGGGCAAGAAGGAGGAAAGGAGGAAAGAGGAAGGGAGGAAAGAATAAAAGGAGCAGGGCCGCTTGGCGGAAAGGAAGAAGGAATTTCATGGTATAGGCGGGTTTTTCTGTTTAAAAGCCGTCCTCTGTCGTATTTACTTTTTTTCAAGAAGTAGAAAGATATTTTTAAACCTCTTGAACCAAAGGCATCGACAGGAAGAATGTTGTCCCAACCCCTTCTTCGGTCTCGAACCAAATACTTCCTCCGGCGTATTCGATAATGCGCTTGGCCATCGCCAGTCCCAGCCCGGTACCGTCCTCGCGGGTGGTGAAGTTAGGCAGGAAAACGCGGCTCCTGATGTTTTGCGGAATACCCGAGCCATTGTCTTGCACCTCCACCATCACTGCTTCGTTGTGCTGGTAGAGTTTCAGGACGATTTCGGCATTTCGGGAGTCGGGAACCGACTGCTGGGCGTTGATGATGAGGTTGTTGATGCTGGCCCCGAACTGCTGGCGATCGCCGCTCACGTAAAGGGGCCCGGTGGAGACGTCGCGGCTGAGCGCCAGGTGCTTGTCGTTCGAGTATAGCTCATAAGCTTTATTAATTACTTCGGTTACCTCAAATACCTCGTTCTGCGGCGGCGGCATCTTGGCAATGTCCGAAAACGACTGGGCGATATAGCCGATATTGTCGATCTGCTCAATGACCGACTCCATCGCGCGGTCCACCTTGGCCAGGGCGTCGGGGTCGTCGCGGCGGATGGTGCGTTGTAGTTGCTGTAGCGTGAGTTTCATGGGCGTGAGCGGGTTCTTGATCTCGTGCGCCACCTGCTTGGCCATTTCGCGCCAAGCCGACTGCTTCTCATTGGAAGAAAGCGTCCGCTTACTCAGGTCAAGATTCGACAGCATTTTGTTATATTTCCTGATGAGGGCGCCAATCTCGTCATTCGAATGCCAGGGTATTGGCTCGTTAGGTTGATCGAGATTGGTGTCACTTATTTTTTTGGTAAGTACTCGAAGCGGGTCGATCAGCAGGTTGGCAGCCAGATAGGAAACGAACAGGAACACCAGCAGCATCAGCGTAAAAACGATCAAAACCGAGGCCACAACGTCAATGATTTGGCGGTCGAGGCGGGGCTTGGCGTCGAAGTAGGGAATGCTGAGAACACCCAACAGCCGTTGGTCGAAGGATTTCAGACCCGTGTAGGCCGTGCTGTACTCGTTGCTGCCCAGGGATTCGTCGAGAGCCACTTGGTTTTCCTTTTGCTCGATAATGAGTTTGCGGGCCACGGGGTTGATTAGCTCAGAAATCAGGCCGCTTTGGTAAATTAAGGGCTTGGAAGACAGAATCATACGTCCCGTGGTGTCATAAAGATTAATATCCAGGTCGGCATCGCGGGCAATCTGCTGAATCTGCTGCTCGAAGTAAGCCTGGCTCATGCGGCGCTGCTCGTAGTCGTCAAGTAAACCCAGTACGTTGGCCGATAGGTTGCGGCTATTGTCAAGGTGGGCATTCCGCTGGTTTTCCCGGTAATTGTCACTAATGACGCGAAGCACGAAGAAAAGTACAATCAGCAGCGGCAGAATGAAGGCGGCGTTGAGCAGCGCCTGAATTTTGGTCGAGTAGGAGACGGGTAGGTTCATCACTCCATAACGCAACGCGTGGCTGGATATGGCCAGCGATACCACCACGACCAGAATGAGGTACAAAAAAGAGAAATTGGCCAGTAAGCCGCGCCATCCCCAGGCTTTGGAAGACACCACGATGACCCGGTCGCGCGTCCCCATTTGCCCAACGTGCCGATAGCGGTTGAAAGTCAGCCCTTTTTCGTAAAGTTCGGGAATTTTGAGGTTACCTTTTGGAAATTTTCGCTCGTAGTTGTATGCGCCGCTGCTGTAAAGCTGCTGCCCTTTCTCGTAGATGGCGTAGCTGTACTCTCGGGTTTCGGGAGCCTGGGCAAAGCGCTCATCCAGAAGAAGTTCGGGGTAACGGCTCAGCGGCGTCTGGCGGCGTTGCCGCAGGTTCAGAACGACATAGCCCAATGGCTGCTCAGGGGGGCCGAACCTGACGAAGCTTAGATAGTGCTTGCGGTTACCCACTGTGCTGGCACGCGTCCGGGTGACGTTGGTATCGGTAGAGGCAGGTGGAATGGCGTCGGTGGCCAGAAATACCGCTGGATTGGTGGTTGCGAAGACGGGCTGGGCGTATTGGGTCTGGTAATAGGCATAATCGCGGGCGATGTCGATGCTGTCCAGCGGTTTTCCGGCGGCGTCGAAGGGCAGGACTTCGACCTCGTATTGGTTTAGGTATTCGTCCAGGTAGTTATTTTTGACCCGTTGCCGGATGATTTCTCTCGCCAGTGGTACTTGGCCCGAGAACAAGCCCCGCAGCTTGGGGTCATCCACCAGTAAGTCCTGCGTTTTTCCCAGCAGGAACTCCGCGTACAAGTCGTTGTCGCTCAGGAGTTGGCGTCCGAATTCCTTCTTATTGAGCAGATCCTTCTGAGCTTCCTGCTTTTCCACCACGTGAGTGGTCATCACGGCGCAGACCAGCGCCCCGAGGAAGTAATAGATGGTAGTGGGGTACCTGAATCCATAAAAGGAGCGCGGTAGTCGCGTCAAATAAAGAATGAGGGTGTAAGCCAGATGCACCAGAAAAATCCACTCGAAGCGAATGTCGAGAAACCACGACACCAGCCCGGCGAGCAGGGCACTCGAAAGCAGAACGGCCAGTCCAACGGGAAGGTTGGGATTGAGTCGGATGAACAAGCTGACTAGCAGGTGGACGACCATGAAATAAATGGCCGATAGAACGATAAATACCGCCAATGACGCGATTTTTAGTGCGTTGAAGGTGATGCTCAGCGTAATGTCGAGCGTGAAGAAGGATTTTTCGTAAAGACTGGCCAGTTGCAGGTAGCACAGGTAGTAAGCGACGTAGCCAATCAGCAACAGCAACAGCGAAAAAAGGCCCTGGAAAGCCCCGTCGCTGCGGGTGAGTCGCCGGTAGGTGATGGTACGAAAATAAACACCATTGACGTACATCAGCACGAATAGTACGCAAATACAGTTGAGCAGTAAGTCTCCCAGCGAGGGGGCCAAAGGCGACCCACCATAATTTTGGGGATTGAAAACCGTGCCTTCATCAAAGGCCAGGGGAATGGAAAAGCGCAGCATCATCCCCCGCACCAGCACGATAAAAGCGAGTAGCAGCCCCAGCCCAAAGCGGTGGCGGCTCCTGAAATAGCGCACGGACAGCACCACGTGAATACCCAACAAAAATATCGCCAGCGAAACCAGCAACAAGCTCAGCGGTGGAACCGAGCGGCTGCGATACACCGACGCGTCGGGCGGGACGAGCTGAAACAGTACTTGCCCCTGAGCGTCGAGTACGCGGCTGCCGCCTGTTTGCAGGCTAATCGAGCGAGGCGCAACGTAGAAAATATCAGGGTTGTAGCCCGAATCGGTTGTTCCTTTGGTTTCGTTAAAGGACGAACGAAGCGGAATGAACGCAAACAGCCTGTAGCGTGCGCCATTCACCTCTTTGTGTTTCGTAATTAACAAGAATTGACCTTGCTG
>JBBSKK010000302.1:0-5007 GCA_038256395.1 Cytophagales bacterium
ATTCTGCAAAATTATTACGACAATGAGCGCAAAAACCTAACCCCCGAAGCCGCCCACCAAATGCTAACGGTAGGAGAATATCCAATAACCAAAAACCTCGACAAAATCACCCAAGCCGCCCTCATGCGTGTCATCTCGACGATCTATAATTTAGAGGAGGCGATAACGAAAACGTAAGTTTCTAGTTGAAAAATTGAATTGTTTAAATGTTTAAGCTCAAGATTCGGCAATCTGAGAGCGCTTCCTTCAACTACCTTTTAACAGTTAAACTTTTCAACTTTAAAATCTTAAACCAAAATGCACAACGCCCAAACCGAACACGGCTTCACTTTCAACCGCCGCCGCTTTCTCTCCTCTATGAGTCTGGGAATTGGGGGCGTGGCCTTGGGTTCGTTGCTCATGCCCGAGCTTTTCAAGGGGGGTGGGGCGGAAATGGACGGACTCACTCCGGGCATTCCGCACTTTGCGCCCAAGGCCAAGCGGGTCATTTATCTGTTCCAAAACGGTGCCCCTTCGCAGCAGGAGCTTTTTGACTATAAACCCAAACTCCGCGATTTGCAGGGCGAGGAAATTCCGCCTTCGGTGCGCGGCGACCAGCGGCTCACGGGCATGACGGCCAACCAGGCGTCGTTTCCGCTGGTGGGTTCGTTCGTGGACTTTCAGCAGTACGGCCAGTCGCGGGCGTGGGTGAGCAGTCTGATGCCTTACACGGCTAAGATTGTGGATGACCTTTGTTTTGTGCAGTCCATGTACACCGAAGCCATCAACCATGATCCGGCTTTGACTTTTATTCAAACCGGTTCGCAGCAGGGAAATCGGCCCAGTATGGGTTCGTGGCTGAGCTACGGACTGGGCAATGAAAATAAGAACCTGCCGACGTTCACTGTCCTGCTGTCGCGGGGCGTGGGCAACGGGCAGGGTGTTTATTCCAAGCTTTGGTCGAGTGGCTTTCTGGATTCGGTGCATCAGGGTGTGCAGTTCAGTAAGGGAGAAGACCCGGTGCTGTACCTCAGCGACCCGGCGGGCATGAATCGCAGCGACCGCCGCGAGATGCTCGACAACCTGTCGGAACTGAACGAACTTTCTTACCAGGAATTTGGCGACCCCGAAATTGCGGCCAAGGTCAAGCAGTACGAAATGGCCTACCGGATGCAAACCGCCGTGCCGGAAGTAATGGATTTGTCCAAAGAGTCGGACGACATTATAAAACTCTACGGCCCCGACTGTCTGGTACCGGGGACTTACGCGGCCAACTGTCTGCTGGCCCGCAAACTCTCCGAAAACGGCGTCCGCTTCGTGCAGCTTTACCATCAAGGCTGGGACCAGCACGGGGATTTGCCCTACGAAATCACCCAACAGGCCAAAGACGTGGACCAGGCCTCCGCCGCCCTCGTGACCGACCTGAAACAACGCGGAATGCTGGACGAAACGCTGGTGATTTGGGGGGGGGAATTTGGCCGTACCAGCTACACACAGGGCAAGCTGACCGCCGACAATTATGGCCGCGACCACCACCCGCGCTGCTTCACGATCTGGATGGCGGGGGGCGGCATCAAGCCGGGTATGGTATATGGCGAAACCGACGAACTGGGCTACAACATCGCCCGCAACCCCGTCCACGTCCACGATTTCCAGGCCACGGTACTACACCAACTTGGCCTGAATCACGAAAAGTTGATCTTCAAGCACTTGGGGCGGCGGTATCGGCTGACGGATGTTTCGGGGAAGGTGGTGAGGGATATTTTATCTTAATTTTGACGGGGCCGCCCTCGCGGTTAGTGATTGAATGATGAAGAGAATAAATTTAAAAGCTATCGCGGAGAATCTCCTGATTGGCCTCACCGTCACCATTGCCTTTCTTCTGCTCTTTGAAAGCAAACTGGTGATTCCGGTTTGGTTGCAGAGCTTCGGGCGGCTGCATCCGATGCTGCTGCATTTTCCGCTGGTGCTGCTGATGGTGGCGGTACTGCTGGAATTTTTTCGCTTTGCCCCGGCTAACGCCGATAACGCTCTCTACCAAAATTTTTCGCGAAACTTTCTGCTGAGCGGAGCTTTGTTAGCGGCGGCAACGGTGGTGATGGGCCTGTTCCTGGCGCAGGAAGATGGCTACGCGGGCGACACGCTTTTCTGGCACAAATGGACGGGCGCAGGAATTTTCTTTTTATCGGCGGGGCTGTACTTTGTGGGAAATGCCCGCTGGTACCGCGCTCCCGTCGCGCGGGCAGGTGGTGGTGTTCTGCTGCTGGCGTTGGTGCTGGGCGGACATTTCGGCGCGTCGCTGACGCACGGTGACGATTACGTACTGGCTCCTTTCCAGACCGAGGAAGAAGTCGCTCCCGTGCCTTTCGATGAAGCCTTGGTTTTTGACAATGTCATCCAGCCCATTTTTAACCAAAAATGCATCAATTGCCATAACGCCGACAAGCAGAAAGGCGGCCTACTGCTTACTAGTGCCGAAGCCGTAATGAAAGGCGGGAAAAATGGCAAATTGTTCGTGGCCGGGCAGCCAAAAATCAGTCTGCTGCTGCAACGGATTCATCTGCCAATGGACGAAAAAAAGCACATGCCGCCTTCGGGTAAAACCCAGCTTAGCCCTGAGGAGATGCGCCTTTTGGGTTTTTGGATCGAGCAGCATAAAGATTTCAAGCAAAAAGTGGCCGACTTGCCCGTCGGTGACTCGCTGCGGCTTTTGGCTGCCGCCCGGTTGCAACCCGCTACTGCCGCTACGGAAATTTTCACCTTCGATGCTCCTACCGAGGAGGCAGTACAGGAGCTAAATACCGACTACCGGACGGTGTCTTTCCTGGCGCAGCAGTCGCCGGCTTTGGAAGTCAATATTTACAATAAAAGCCAGTACGCCGCGCGGCAGTTGGAGGAACTCCGGCTCGTGCGAATGCAGATTGTGAACCTCAATCTCAGCAAGATGCCCGTAAAGGACAAGGATTTGTCCATTGTAGCGTCTTTCGAGAATCTGCGAAAATTGAACCTAAACTTCACCGACATCAGCGCCCAGGGCCTGCACGATCTGGCCGCTTTACCGCATTTAAAAACGCTGACGCTGTCCGGTACTAAGTTGGATTATAAAGATTTACAAAATCAACTTAAAACCTTTAAAAAGCTGGAAATCGTGTCTGTCTGGGATGCCGGGCTGACGGGCGAGCAGATCGCCCGGTTAAAGAAAGCGCATCCCAACGTGGACGTTATTGGCGGTTTCGTGGACGATGGAAAATCTCCCCTAAAACTCAATCCACCGCAGGAAGGCAATGCCACCACAGTTTTTGCAAAGGAAATCGCCCTGCGTCTGCGGCATCCGATTCGCGGTACCACCATCCGCTACACCACCGATGGCAGTGAACCGGACAGCGTAACTTCGCCCGTTTTCGATGGTAAAATTATTTTGAAGCAACCTACCAAAATCAAGGCCAAAGCCTTCAAAACGGGCTGGCTGGGTAGTGAAACGGCTACCTTCGATTTTTTCAAAAATTCACACGAACCCGACAGCCTGCGGCTGCTGTACCCGCTGAACCGTGTTCATCTGGCGGAAGGTGCGGAGACTTTTTTCAATAAAAAGCTCGGCACCATCGGCGCGAATAACCCAGCCTGGGCCAATTTCTGGGCGGGTGTCCGGGTCAATGACCTGGGCCTGGTCGCTACCTTCGAGCAGCCCGTCACCATTTCGTCGGTGGGGCTGCACTATATGATCCAGGAGGACACGGGCATCTTCCCGCCCGAATGGGTCGAGATTTGGGGCGGAGCTAATGAAAAGGAGGCAAAGCTATTGGCGAAAGTCAAACCCCGGCAACCCTCGAAAGGCGAATTTGAATCCCTCCAATCAATTGCCGGGGCTTTCAAGCCCCGGAAGTTAAGTTATCTGAAAATAATAGCGAGACCCGTGACCATCATTCCCGAACAAAGTACTAAGAAGGCGAGAAAAGCGCTGCTGTTGGTGGACGAAATGTTTATCAATTGAGTTTGGCTATCAAAACCGCTGCACCCGCACCGTGGACTCCACATTAAAACCGATGGGTAGGGTGAATCGTTGTTTGATAACCTGCCCCTTGTGGGTGCCGGGCAGCCATTTGCCACTCATCAACTTAATGACCCGTAAGGCTTCCTCGTTAAGGCTTTTTCCGGCGTCCTGCTCGATTCGGTAATCGCTGAAACTACCATCTTCGTTTACCATGAATGAGATCGCCACTTTCCCCGTTACATTGTTTCTACTGGCATCGGCAGGGTACCGGATGTTTTTACCCAAAAAACGGTACATCTCCTGTAAGACCTCCTGGTAACGTGGTGCCACCGGATATTCGCTGTCGTAAGCGATTTCTTTCCCCTTCAGCACGTTTTTGCCCCGCAGGAACTTCCCGTTCTCGTAAAATTCTTCGAAGACCAATGTGCTATCGGCCAGTTGACCAATCCAGCGACCCTGCTTGCGGGTGTCGGAGACTTTCCCTTGCTCAAAAATTATCATATTATTCAGTGAATTGCCGGATAGCCTGGCCCAGCCGTTGCCATCGGCGACGAGGGGTGTGCCGTCGCGACTCCATACTTCGCGGATGACGGTTCCGGCGGTACGATTGATTTCGATCACGCTGTGCATCAGACCGGTGTCATGCCAGGTTGTCGTATTGAAAGTACTATCGACGTAAGTTTCATACATCCGTAGCATTCCGCTGCGGTAGTAGTTTTTTGTCAGATAAGGCGCTTTTCCCATTCCCGGATAAGCGGTGAGCGACAACAGCTTTCCGTCCTCCTGCCGGACAACTTCCTCCCAGGCGCCCCCGGCGTTATCGGCCCGAGTAGTAGCGCGAATGGCCCGTACCGAATCCGTTCCGTTGGTACCATGTAGTTTTACCCATATTTCTGATTTTAGGTAAGGCAGCTTCGTGACGGTTTGCCAACCTTTGCGGCGTTTTTGCTCGTACTGTACGTCGGCCCGCACCATGCCGTACTCGTCCACCGGAATCACGCTGCGGTACTCGTACTTTTTTTCGTCTTTGGTCGGTG
>JBBSKK010000303.1:0-4992 GCA_038256395.1 Cytophagales bacterium
AGATACGCCCCTTAGACGCGTACAAGTAGTCAGATACTCACGGGAGGGTTGCTGAAAATGAAAACTTTCAATGGCGGCGGCAAAGTCATTTTCACCCGCAAACCAGTTGACGAACTGCTTCCCTTTCGTGAGGTAATGACTCATTACAATGCCTTCTCCAACGAAGTAAACTCGGTCTTGCACCATGCCGGGAACGAGCAGATGGCTTTGGGCAAGAAAATCGAAAGGGATAGCGGCTTTTTCCAAAGCCAGTTGGCAGGAGTCTTCTAACGAGCCGTACCGTGAAAGAGCTGGGATGATTCTTTGCATGATGCCATGGTATACGGTATGCGCATGGCAAGTTATAAAAATTATACCATCACGTCAAACTTACAAGACATTCCCAACCCCCCTCACGCCTCACGCCATGCCTCTTTCAGCCATTTCAAGTCGCGGCGCATGGCATCGAAGACGACCTTTTGATCCACCTTTAACGTTTTGGCTCCGTGTTCGGCCCCGCCCAAAGGGTACTCGAAATGCAGCGAAATGGGGACATTGATTTGGTAGCTTTTCAGCAGCCCGATGTAAGTTTTGAAGTCAACCATTCCCTCGCCGAGCGGGGTGTTTTCGGCGTCCCATTTGCCATTGTTTTCAGCCCAGCGAAAATCCTTGAAGACGATGGTTTTTATGCGGGGTTGCAACAGGCGCAAACTGTTTTTCCAAGAAAGCCCGCCCTCGACGGTAGCGTGGCGAATGTCGTATTGCGCCCCCATGTAGGCACGGTCGGCGTCTTCGAGCAGCTGGTAAATTTCCCAGGGCGAAGCGCCGATGCGCATCCCGGCGTGGTTTTGGTAGCAGCCAACGAGGCCAAGTTTTTTATTGAGTTCTCCCAAAGCCTTCATCTGCTTTTTGTCTTCATTCAGCGACTCGGGCATTGTTTTATTTTTGTCGAAATCGTACCAGTTCATCCGGTAGTACTTCAAGCCATTTTTGGCGGCAGTTTCCAGCACCTTTTTATCCAATGGCCCAACGCCCTCCACGGCGGTGCAGAAAAGCTGCGGCGGCAATTTGTGCTTTTTGAGCGCGGCGATGGCTTTGGGTAAATCCTCTTCTACCCGCTCGGGCAGCACGTGGCCGCCGGGACGGACGGTTAAATCCACGCCGTCGAATCCTATGTCGGCAGCCATTTCGGCCATCTGGTCGTAATCCAAAAATTGCAGGTGCTTGGAGAAGACGTGAACTTTGGGAATGGGCATATCGGCATTGTTTCTGCCAAAAACGGGTAAACCCGCCGATAAAAAAGGCAGCGTTCCGGCGGTTAGGGCCGTTTTCTTAATAAAATCGCGGCGTGATGAGCTAGTTTTCATAAAAGGTATTTGCTGCGTGAACTTTCCGAAAGTTTTACGCCAAACGGCAAGTTTTTCGGGAAGTTTGAATGAAGAGTTTTTACCTTGGGCTAACACTACGACTGACGAGCAACTGACTATGCAAACCCCTACTTTGGAATTCCGGGTCAAGGAAATCATCCAGGAAACAACCGATACCCGGACTTTCGTGCTGGAACCAACCGACGGTCAAATCGTGTCCTACCAGCCCGGCCAGTTCCTAACTTTCCTCTTGAACCTAGAAAACCGCGAACTGCGCCGTTCCTACTCAATGAGTTCGGCCCCCGGCATCGACGCCCTCCCGGCCATCACCATCAAACGCGTCGCCAACGGTGAGGTGTCGCGCTATTGGCACGACCGGGTGCAGATCGGTACGACACTCAACGCCCTGCCGCCCGCCGGACGATTCACGCCGGACGCTTCGGACGGCCAGCCCCGCGATATTTTTTTGCTCGCGGCGGGCAGCGGCATCACGCCTTTGTTTTCTGTCCTGAAATATATTCTGACGAATGAACCCAAAAGCCGGGTGACCCTGCTCTACGCCAGCCGTCGCGAGCGGAGCATTATTTTCAACAAACAATTGGGAAAATGGCAAAAGCGTTATCCCAAACGCCTGGAAATCATTCACATTCTCAGCCAGTCCACCGATGAATGGCTCGGACGAAGGGGGAGAATAAACAACTATCGGTTAGAAAATATTGTCAGGAAGCGGCTACGCTTTCCCGCTGAACGAGCGCGGTTTTTCCTCTGCGGCCCGTTCGAACTCATGCGCATCGCCGAGATTACACTGCTGTTCATGGGCTTCGCACCCGCGCAAATCCGCAAAGAGAATTTTGTAATCGATACTGTCCCGCCGCCGCCCCAAAAGTCGGAGCCGCGCACTATTCTATTAAATTTCCACGGCAAAGAACATACGCTGGAAGTTCCTGCTTACACCAATATCCTGCAAGCCGCCCTAAACAACGGCATTCCAATCCCATACAGTTGCCAAGGCGGACGCTGCGGCACCTGCGCTGCCATTTGCCGCGCGGGTGAAGTGCGCATGAGCTTGAACGATGTCCTCACCGACCGGGATATTTCCCAGGGCTGGGTACTGACTTGTACGGGCTATGTGGAAAGCGAGGGAGTAGTTTTGAAGGTTGTGTAATCGTGTAATTGTTGAATCGTGTAATTGATGTGTATTTGGTTTATTGTTTTTTGTTGAGAATGTAATCGAGTATCACTTAAATAATTACATAAAGAACAACTCAACATCAATTACACGATTATACACCGCGACGGCGGACCGTTTCAACAATTACACAACCTTTCACTCCGCCACCCGATACACTCCCAACTCACTCAGTACCACCACTTCCGGCGTTTTGGTGAAGCGGATGCGAAGCTTTTCGGACGTAACGGGCGCGTCGAATTTGATCAGGCGGCGGGGGCCGATGCTGGTGCCTTCGTGGATTTTTTTCCAGTCGTCGTTTTCCCAGGTGTCGATCTCGAATTCTTCTACGCGCTGGCCGAATTTCGGGCTTTCCTGAATACTGATCAAATCAAAGGTTACGGGTTGCGAGAATTCAAGATTCATGCTCGATTTTTTAAAATCCTCGTCCGTCGTCCAGTAGGTGTCGGGGTTGTTATCCACCAGGTTTTTGGTGCCGTAAATCGAGTTGTAGCCCCGCACGTTGATGGCCCGAATGTAGGCCGCGCGGGCCAGATTTTGGGCGTAAGTTTTTTGGAGGCGGTCGCCAAAGGTTTTCAGCGATGCCACATCGGCGTCACTCAAGAGGCCGCGCGTATCGGGGGCAAGGCCCAGGTCGAGGGCCGCGCCGCGACCGACGCTTTTTAGGTACAAATCGAACAGTTCGTCGGGCGACTTTGGCAGTTCGTCGGGATGGTAAAACCAGCCCTTGCGCAGCGGCACGTCGCATTCGGCGGGAATCCAGAACTTGCCGTCGCGCATTCCGGTGGGGCTATCTTTGTAGTTGGCCTGGCCGGGAACGGCTTCGCTGAGGCCGTTGGGCGGCTGCGGTGTGAAGGTGGCCCAGTGCGTCTCGGCGGCGGTACCTTTTTCGTTGCCCACCCAACGCACGTCCCAGCCAATGTCGCTGAAAATATTGGCGCTGGGTTGCAACTTGCGCGTCAGGTTTGTCCAGGTCGAATCCCACTCGTAGTAGGTCGTGTTGTCGATACTGCGCTTTTCGTTGGCTCCGCCGTAGTAGCCGTCGCCACCGTTGGCCCCGTCGTGCCACGACATAAATAGCGGGCCATAGTTGGTGTAGAGTTCTTTTAATTGCTCCCGATAAATGGCTAGATATTCCGGCGTTCCGTAGGCCGCGTTGTTGCGATCCCAGGGCGAGCAATACACGCCAAATTTCAGGCCGTTGGCGCGGGCGGCATCCGCTACTTCTTTTACCAAATCACCCTTGCCGCCCCGGAAAGGGCTTTTGGTTATATTATACTCGGTGGTTTTGGTAGGCCAAAGACAAAAGCCGTCGTGGTGCTTGGCTACCAGGATTATCGCCCGCAGTCCGCCCGCTTTGGCGGCTTGCACGATTTGGTTGGCGTCGAATTCTTTGGGGTTGAAAATAGCCGGATCGGCGTCGCCGTAGCCCCATTCCTTATTTTCGTAGGTCGTGGGGGTGAAGTGAATCAGGCCGTATTGTTCAATGGCGTGCCATTCCAGTTGGCGGGGCGATGGGGTGGGGCCGTAGGGTTTGGGCGGTACTTGTGCGAAAGCAGTTCCGGCAAGCAAAAGCAGGATAAATAGTTTCTTCATTGGGGGTTGTTATCAGACTGAGCGTAAGAATCAGGTAAATATAGAGATTATTTTTGAGGTGATTTCCCGCACACCAACGAGAAAATGCCGCGACGTTCAGCGGAACCGATCCAAAGTGCCGTATTTTTGCCAAAAAACGGCATGACACTCAAAAGTTACCTCACTTCCGAAGATACGGAATCGGCCCTGCGCTTTTTACTGGGAGCGTCCCTGCCGCTGGTGGTAAGTTTGTTGCTGGGCTACAACGAATTAGGTATTTTTCTCTTCTTGGGCAGCACCTTCGTTTTTGGTATCGACATTCCCATTGCGCTGCCCAAAAAGTTAGGTTTTATGCTGCTGTCGGGCGGGCTGTCGGCCTTGCTTTTCGTAGTGTTCACTCAGGTGAAAGCGTACCCACTGCTGAATGCGGTACTGTTGTTCGGGACGCTGTTCGCCATCAATTTCGTTTCTCCTTTCAGCCCCAATTTCAGCATCGTGGCCCTGTTACTCAACCTTTCGGTCATGATTGGGCTAAGTTTGTCGGACAGCGTGCCGACTGTGGCCGACGCCTTGCAAAAAGCAGGTTATCTATTGCTGGGTTCGAGCTGGTACATCCTGTATGCTCTGCTGATGCACCCGTTGCAACGTCCCAGACAGCTTCGGCGGCGCTTGCAGGACTGTCTGCGCCTGACGGCCGATTACTTCGCCGGACAGGACGAACTCCTGGATTCTAGCTGTTCCAACGACGAGATACTCTTGGCTTTGTCCCAAAAGCAGGGAGAAATCCTGGCGACGCATCAGCAAATCCGGGAAGTTCTGCTGCGCGAACCCATGAACATCACCAATCCCGAGACGTTCATGGGCCGGGCCACCCATTTTCTG
>JBBSKK010000304.1:0-4988 GCA_038256395.1 Cytophagales bacterium
CAATTGCCAGGTCGATCAACGAAGCCCGCAATCCTACCGTATTCGGGGCCAACGCCACCTTCCTATATGAGTTAATTCCCTACCTGCACGAATCAGTTCGAATTGTGGACTTGACCCATTCTTTTGTGCCGGAGTCGGATAATCCCATCGAGCGGGCCAGTTTGCCTTATCTTAATCGCCTGGCAAATCGGGTGGTCATTTCTCCAAAAGTAAAAAAGGATTATGGAACGCTTTACGCGAAGCACGGAGTTAGGGGTAATAACTGGGAGGATCGTATTTTGGTAATACATAACAGGCTGAACTATTTCCGCTGGGATCTGTCGGAAAAAAATTACGGAAGCATACCCCTGAAAGTACTGTTTGTTGGTCGCAATAGTCCCGAAAAAAGGATTTCGCTCATCGGCCGACTGGCCTACCTGCTGCGAGACAAGCCGCTCAGCTTTACTCTTGTGGGGGCGGGGCTCAGCGACTCAGTCGCTGACATCCACCGTCCTTATCTGAATTTCCTCGGGGAAATAACTGATCAAGATATCCTGAGGACGCTTTACCAGGAACATCACGTCATTTTGATAACTTCGCGCCGTGAGGGCTTTCCGTTGGTGCTGGCCGAGGGCATGGCCCACGGTGCCGTCCCGGTGGCCACGCGGGTGGGCGGCATAGAGTACCACGTCGGGCACCAGCAAAATGGCTACCTTGTCGAAAATGAGCCTGATAAAGATAAACTTGTCGAGAACATAAGCCATTGGCTCACACTCTTGCTGGAAAATCGGGAACTGCTTGCCGTCCTTGGCAGGGCGGCGCAGAAAGAAGCCTATCACAGCTTTAACCCTGATAAATTTACCAGAAAATGGATCGAACTGTTAGTCAGGTAGCCCGTCATAGCCAATGCCATTGAAGAAAATCATGCTAATTCTTCCGCATACGGGAAGTGGCGGGGACACTCAGGTGATTTATAACCTGCTATTTGCTTTACCACCAAGCTCTTTCAAGTTCTACATTCTGGCGTACCAGCGGGGAGAATTGCACGCTGATTTTACGCAGTTCGGTCACCTGTACACCTTTCCGGTCGATGATACCAATTGGGCAAGACGTTTGTTGAGACGCTTTTCCATGCCCGTTTTCAAAGGTTTGAAGCAGTGGTATGGCCGATATTTAATTCAAAAAATCGAACCGGATGTAGTGTATATTAACACCGTCAATGAAAACGAATTCAGTCGCGCGGCTTTACGATCGGGCAGAAAACTAATTGTCCACATTCACGAAATGGGCTTTGTCGTCACCCAGCGAATGCGCGCAGAATGGATCGAAAATCTGCTCCGCAGCGCCGAGGCAATCATTAGCCCGGCGCAGGCCGTCACGGAATTCTATCGGGACGTGTACGGAATCGGAACGGGCAAAATGCACTTGGTTCATGAAACCGTGAGCGACAACCGACTCCGGAGCGACGCCAGACAGAACAGTTGGCGGGAAAAACTGGGTTTGGAAAAAGACGTTTTGCTTATCGGGTCGGTCGGCTCGGTGATTTATCGGAAAGGGGTGGATACTTTTTTGCGTACCTGCTCTATAATTAGAGAAAAAGTGCCTGACCGAGAGTTTGCTTTCGTGTGGCTCGGGGGCCAGCCCGGCGTTCAGGAAAAACAGTCTTACTTCCAAGCCTTACAGAAAAGCATACAGCGCGAAAATCTTGCTTCACAGTTTTTGATGCTGCCTCACTCGAACGACATCGGAAACTTCTACTCCCATTTAGATATGTTCGTTCTACCCTCCCGGATGGAGGCGTTTCCGTTGGTGGTGCTGGAAGCACTTTTGGCTGAAAAGCCTGTGGTGGCCATGGACGTAGCCGGAGTCCGGGAGGTGATCGACACCGAAACGGGCTACCTGGTCAAAGACCGCACTCCCGAAGGACTAGCCGAGGGAATTTTGTATTTTTTAGAGAGTGAGGAACGGCGAAAAGTAGCGGGGCAAAAAGGCAGACAGCGCGTACTTGAAAGATTCGAGGCGGAAGTACAAGCTCCTAAGTGGCTGGCAATATTGGAAAATCTATGAAAATCGCCTTCGTCGTTTCCTTCTTCGACTTTCGCAACGATGTGCGGCGGGTCATTGCCGAAGTAGCGGCAAGGCACGAAGTAGTGGTTTTGGGCAAACCTCAGGATACTGATACCATAGGAGCGCATTTGCCTGAGGGCGTCGAATTTAGAACCATTCAGGAGCAAAAACCCAACGTTTGGAACAAGTTTTGGGAACGAGCTTATCTATTTTTCAGGAAGATACCCCAAAGCCGCACCAATTTTTTTCTCATGGAGCATTTCAAGGCAAGCTATTCTGCCGACGCCCACACCCGCGATAAAGCCCTGCGGATATTTCGCTGGATACGTCGGCTCCCGAAGTTCCTTTCGTACGATGCTTATCTGAATCGACTGGACTATCTGGCCGGAACGCCCCTCGACGATATCGACTTGTTCATCTGCTTCACGGCTATTGCCGACGACTACCTGCTGGCTCGGCTGATTCACGAAAACAGGCGCGTGCGCGTGTACGTGTACAGTTGGGACCATCCCTACAAGCACACCTGCTTCTCGAAGCGGGCACACTACGCCTGCTGGTCCGAGCCGATCCGAGAGGATGTCATTTCTTTGCAGAACATTCCCGCGGATCGGATGAGTGTGACCGGAGCCAGCCAATTCTGCTATATCCGGCAATATCGGGAGCATGATTTCTTCTCTGCCCAATATCCTTTTCGTTACGTCTATTTCGGCTGCGCAATTGGCATTGCCGATTTGGTACCGGATGAAATCCGCCTTATAAAAATTTTGGCCGAAACACTAAAGAAAGTGCAGCCTGACTGGAAACTGCTGGTGCGACCCTATCCGGTGCTGCCCGATTGGACACTATACGAACAGCTACGGAAACTGCCTAACGTAATTTTTGATGAAGACTTTCGCCAGGGCGACCTCTCGGTGCAGGAGCAAAAGGTCATGGAAAAATACGCTACCATCGAGCAGGCGGAAGCCTTCTTTCATTTGGGCACGACCATGGGGTTGGAGGCCTGCTTTACCGATACTCCCTCCTTCGTTCTGGACTTTGGCTACGCTACCCGAGCGGAGGTAAGCCTTTACAACTTTGTCCACCAGTACCAGAACGACCGGCATTTGATTAACTTAGCCCCGCAGAATGCGATCCTGTCGCAGGAGAAACTGCAAGAAATACTGGCCGACCTGGATAATCCAGAATACCACGAACTGAATCAGCTTGTACAACGGAACTACGAATTGAAGACCTTTGCGGAGTTTGCCGACGCAATCGCAACCAAGGAGGTATGGTAAAAAAAGTAGTTGTTACGGCATATACCGCTTTTCTGGCCTTCAAAGACTACCTGTACCGTGAGTGGGTGCTACACATTCCCTTTCATACGATTCGCCGCTACTTTATCAGAAGAACGGTTGGGCGGCTGGGGCATGATTGCTTTTTCGCAATGGGAGTGGAAACCCGGCGTGGAAGAAACATCACTATCGGCGACCACACCATTGTTAACAAGCGCGCGCTACTGGATGGTCGCGGGGGTAAATTGACGCTGGGCAGTAACGTGGACATTGCCCAGGAGGTTAATATCTGGACGCTCTCGCACGACCCGCAGGACGACTTTCATGCGCCTGTCGGAGCTGACGTGTGCATTGAGGATTACGTCTGGATTGCTTCGCGGGCCACGATTCTTCCCGGTGTGAGGCTGGGGCGCGGGGCAGTCGTGGCGGCGGGTAGCGTCGTGACTCGGGATGTACCTCCCATGACGATCGTGGCTGGAGTTCCCGCCAAAAAAATCGGCCAACGAAAAAGCCAATTGAAATACCGCTTCAATCATCAGCCCTGGTTCCGCTGACAAGTCTGTTCGGCTATACCTAAGGGCGCTTTTTACCGATCATGATCACACTGAATGGAAGCCCATTAAGAGCAACATGATAATTTCTTTCCTCGAAAAAATCGCTCACAGATGCTTTGAACGTACCGAACTATTTACCCGCTCTTCTCATTTCCCGCCGCGGCTGGCTCTGCTCTGCTGCCTGATTACATTTGTTGCGGGCGGAGACGCCATCATGAGCGTTTTGGCGGGGGGCTACGACAAGATCAACGCCAACACCATCTGAAACGATCTCTTTTATGAACCTCAAACCCATCAAAACGGAACTGCAATACGACGAGGCACTCCACCGACTCGACGTAATTTTTGATGCCTCGCCAGATACAGAGGAGGGCAACGAAGCCGAAATATTATTACTGCTCATCGAAGACTACGAGGATAGATACTATCCCATCGAGACGCCTGACCCCATCGAAGCCATAAAAATCAGGATGGAAGAGAAGAATTTAAATCAAAAAGACCTGATCAGGGTCATCGGCGGGAAAAGCCGGGTTTCGGAAGTCTTCAACCGCAAGCGAAAGCTGACCGTGGACATGATTCGGGAGCTTGGAAGAGTCCTGGATATCTCGGCTTCGGTATTGGTGAAGAATTATCAGCTTGTTAAGTGAGGGGGGAGGTGGGTAATGGGTAAGTGATTTCCCCTCACCGTAGTTTGTGGTTTTGTAGGTTCGCGTCATCGCAAGGAATAGGCTTTTGGCGACGTTGGCCGTTCAACGGGGCCGACCGTCGCGGGGCCGGCCTTCCGGCGGCCTTTTATTTTCAGTACGCAGTCTCCCGTCGGAAGACATACGCACAACGCGGCGCGGAGCTCTACGACGAACCAGGGGTGCCCTGTATATAAAGCGTTTGGAGGCGGGCACTTTCGAACGTCCCAAAGGGGGCAAATTACTGATTCCCTCCCGGAAACTGCTGCTGATTTTACAGGGCGTCAAACTCACTTCCGTGCAGCTGCGCAAGCGATACCAACGGGTCAGTACCGACTGAAAGTCTAAAAAATATTTGTAAAAAAAGGCTTTAAAATAGCATTAGAAGCCCTTTTTTGCGTATCATATAGTATATGATCTCAGTCGAAACA
>JBBSKK010000305.1:0-4984 GCA_038256395.1 Cytophagales bacterium
CAATCCCAAAAACAATAAAAACTTGGTGCTGTCCAACGATGGCGGCGCGGCGGTCAGCTTCAACGGCGGCGAAACGTTTTCTTACCAAAACGGAATGCCCACCGCGCAGTTTTACCGTCTGAGCGTGGATAACTTGTTCCCCTACCGCATTTACGCCGGGCAACAGGACAACTCCTCGGTGATGATTACCAGCCGCAGCACCACGGGCGGCGGCATTACGGAGCGCGACTGGGAACCGTCGGCGGGCGGCGAAAGTGCCTTTCTGGCCTTCGATCCCGACACGCCGAAGTACGTCATGGGCGGCAGTTACCAGGGTACTATCGAGTTGCTTAATCTTGAAAACAAAGAGGGCAAAGGCGTGATGATTTCGCCGATTCAGTACCAGTCGGTGAAGGCGAAAGATATGAAGTACCGTTTCAACTGGAACGCGCCGATTATTTATTCAAAGCGAGAAAAAGCTTTCTACCACGCCGGAAATAAGGTATTGAAAACGACGGACCTGGGCAAAACCTGGACGGAGATGTCGCCCGACCTGACCCGCGCCGATACGACCAAACTCGGTCTGGGTGGTGCGCCCTACACCAACGAAGGTGCGGGCGGCGAAAACTACGCTACGATTTCGTACCTGATTGAAGCCCCCAACGAGGCGGGCGTCTTCTGGTCGGGCAGCGACGACGGCCTGGTCCACCTCACCCGCGACAACGGCCAAACGTGGACGAACGTAACGCCGAAGGGACTGGACGAAACGCTGGTCAATTGCATCGAGGTTTCGCCGCACGACCCGGCCACGGCCTATATCGCCACGACGCGCTACAAGTTCAACGACTTCGCGCCTTCCTTATACAAGACGACCGATTACGGGAGATCCTGGAAGAAAATCGACAGGGGCATTCCTGATGGAGCCTACACCCGCGTCATCCGCGAGGACGACCAGAGAAAGGGCTTACTCTACGCCGGCACCGAAACGGGTTTGTATCTTTCCTACGACGGCGGCCAGAACTGGCAGCCTTTCCAACTAAACCTACCCGTGACGCCGGTTACCGACCTGAAAGTCCACCAAAACGACCTGGTCGCCGCCACGATGGGCCGTTCGATTTGGATTCTGGACGATTTGGCCCCGCTGCGTGAACACAATGAAAGCATAGCTAAGGACAGCCTGTGGGTGTACGCGTCCGAGGACACCTACCGCGTGTCGGGCCGCAGTGCTTTGGACAAAGTCGAAGGCAAGGACGACTTGATTCCGATCAAGAATTCGATGGTGGGCGACAACCCGGCGACGGGCGTGGTGATTTATTACAAACTGCCCGCCGCCCCCGATACCAGCCAGGCCATGAAGCTGGAAATCATGGACGCGCAGGGAAAACTCATCCGCGAATACAGCAGGAAGGAAGACGAAGAGTTTGTAAAGTACCCCGGTGGCCCCGACCCCGATGACCAGTTGCCGATGAAGGGCGGCCTGAACCGCTTCGTCTGGGATATGCGGGCCGAAACCCTTCTCGGGGTGCCGAAGGTTTTCATCGAAGGCAGCTACAACGGCCACAAAGTCGCACCCGGCCAGTATACGGCTAAACTGACCTACAAGGCCCAACCTAAATCAGCGACTTTCACGATCCTGCCCGATCCGCGCATCGAAGCCACCGCCGCCGATTACGCCGAGCAGCAGCGCGTCCTGACCTCGGTAGAAGACAAAGTGAAGGAAATCCACGAGTCAGTACTGAATATGCGCAAAGCCTGCAAGCAAGTCAGCGAGCTGGCGGCTTTGTTGAAAGAAAAACCCGCCATGAAAGCTGTGGCCGACACAGCGAAAGCTTTGGCAAAAAAGATGAAAACCTGGGAAGAGAAGCTGGTGCAGAACAAATCGGAATCCAACGACGATGTCATCAACTTCCTCAATATGCTCAGTGCCGATTACATTTTCGTACGGGGCGAACTCGACTCAAATGTCCCGCTCGTCACCAACGGTCAAAAAGAACGCATTAAGGAACTTGACGCCCAATGGGCAAAGCTGAATGCGGAGAAGCAAGGTTTGGTCAAAGACATTTCTGCCTTCAATGCCCTTTGTCGGGAGAAGGGGATTGAAAAGATAACGATGCCGTAAGGGAGTTTAAAGTTTAAAGTTCAGGAGTTTATGAGTAGGAAAATCTTTTTTAGCCACTTGACTTTGAACTTTAAACTTCTAGACTTTAAACTTTTAAAATTCCTCGCAGCCCAAGTTCTACAACCTCCATATCCTTTACCTTTCCATTATCCAAAGAAAACCGCAACACCGTCCGCATTTTGTGAAAGCCTTCCCGGCCCGCCGCACCGGGATTGAGGTAAAGCATATTGCCTAGTGCCGGGTCACGCATAACACGTAATATGTGAGAATGGCCGCAGACAAAAATATCGGGCGTTTCGCTTCTTAGCTGCGGCTTGACAGTTGGATTATAGCGCGGCGGGTAGCCGCCGATATGCGTGATCCAAACTTCAAAACCTTCTAACTCAAAGTGCTGGTCTTCGGGCGCAAGGCTGCGGACAGACTGCCCGTCAATATTGCCCGAAACCGCGCGCAGCGGCTTGAATGTCGCCAAACGGTCGATAACGCTTGCGTCGCCCACGTCTCCGGCATGCCAGATTTCGTCGCAGCCCTGGAAATGCTCGAAAACAGCTTCATCCAGGTAGCCATGAGTATCTGAAATCAATCCGATTCTTTTCATAAATATCACCCCCATTTTACCTACACACCCCAATGAAAAACACAAAGATAGCCGGAATCGGCTACTACGTTCCCGAAAATGTGGTCACCAACGACGACCTCGCCCAGGTTATGGACACCAATGACGCCTGGATTCAGGAACGCACCGGCATTAAAGAACGCCGCTACGCTAAAAAACACGAAGAAACCACTACGACAATGGCCGCCCGTGCCGCCGAAATCGCCATCGAGCGGGCGGGGATTTCCAAAGAGGACGTGGACTTCATCGTCTTCGCCACTTTGAGTCCCGACTACTACTTTCCCGGCTGCGGGGTGCTGTTACAGCGCGAACTGGGCATTACCAAAACCGAAATCGGGGCGCTGGATATTCGAAATCAATGCTCAGGATTTATTTACGGTTTGTCGGTGGCCGATCAATTCATCAAGACAGGTATGTACAAAAACATCCTGCTTGTCGGTTCCGAAATGCACTCGATGGGCCTGGAATTCGACACCCGGGGCCGCAATGTGACCGTCATTTTCGGCGATGGCGCCGGGGCGGTGATTCTGCAGCCCACCGATAAAGAAGGGCATGGCGTATTGACGACGCATCTGCACTCAGACGGTACCCACGCTGAGCAACTGGCGATGCTCAGTCCCGGCAGTCACGGCGGCTATCATTTGGGCAAGGAGAATTTCGGCTTTCCCGACGAAGAGTACGGCGAGATTTTCATTTATCCCGAATTGCTCGAGCGCAAGAATATTTATCCTAACATGGAAGGACAACTCGTGTTCAAAAACGCGGTGGTGAAATTTCCCGAGGTAATTAAGGAGGCTTTGGAAAAAACGGGGCTGCAAACCTCTGATATCGATATGCTCATCCCGCACCAGGCCAACCTGCGTATCAGCCAGTTTGTCCAGCAGAAATTGGGCTTGCGCGAAGACCAGGTTTGGAATAATATTCAAAAATACGGTAACACCACCGCCGCTTCCATCCCCATTGCCCTCTGCGAAGCCTGGGAAGCTGGAAAAATCAAGGCAGGCGACTTGGTTTGTCTGGCAGCCTTTGGTAGTGGCTTTACCTGGGGGTCGGCGTTGGTTAGGTGGTGATTCGTTCAGCGATTCTTGGTTCTTGGTTATTTTAACGATGAACTTCTCTTCAAGAAGTTTCATCCTTTTTTTTATTAAAATTATATATAAATAAATTGTATAATCAAAATATCTATATTTTTGGAAAAACTTCACTTTTAGTTTGGTAAAACTAATCAAATAGTTTACTTTTATGAAAATTTAACATCGGCCTTTGCAACCTTTTAGCGATAATGCAGACCTTGGAGAAATAGTCCCAACCAACCCAATTAGCCAACCATCCCTAAATCTACTTAGCCCCTTGAAAAAAATCCTGCTCTCCCTCCTGCTGACCATGCTTGCTGTGGCCGCTCAGGCCCAGAATTCCGGTCGATTCACCATCAAAGGCACCGTCGTTGACTCGGCGGGTGCCGCCCTGCCCGGCGCGACGGTCATGCTGCTGGCTCCCAAGGACTCGGCCCTCGTCAATTACAACCGCTCCGACGAGGAAGGTAAATTAGAATTCAAGAATGTCAAGCGGGCCACTTACATCCTGAAAATCTCTTACGTCGGCTATATTCCCGAAGACGTGGCGATCGAACCCAAGGAAAACGACGTCGTGGACGTGGGGAACATCAAACTTAAAGTGCTGAACCAAGACCTATTCGAGGTAGTCATCAAGACCGCCCGCGCGCCGCTCAGCATCCGGGGCGACACGGTGGAGTACAACGCCAGTTCGTTTAAAGTACCTCCGGGCTCCACGGTGGAGGATTTGCTCCGGCGCTTGCCGGGCATGCAGGTCGAGCAGGATGGAACCATCCGAGCCCAAGGCCAGGAAGTGCAGCGGGTGACGGTGGATGGCAAGCGTTTCTTTGGCGGCGACGTGAAAATGGCCACCAAAAACCTGCCCGCCGAAGCAATTTCCAAGGTGCAGGTCTTCGACGGCAAGTCGGAGCAATCGCGGCTGACGGGCGTGGACGACGGCAAGAAGGAGAAAAACCTCAACCTCGAACTTAAAGACAGCCACAAGAAAGGCGGCTTTGGCAAAGCTACTGCGGGGGCCGGTACCAAGAACCGCGTGGAGGCCAAAGTGAACTACAACCGCTTCAACGACAAGCAGCAGTTTGCGGTGGTGGGCTTGGGAAACAATACCAACCAAACGGGCTTGTCGTGGGATGACTACCAGGATTTCCGGGGTAGTCAGTCGTTCAACTGGGGCGACGATGGCGATTTCGGCTTCAG
>JBBSKK010000306.1:0-4980 GCA_038256395.1 Cytophagales bacterium
CACGGCCACCACGAGACCCACCAGAGCGTATCGCACCCAAGCCGACAGGCGTTGGAGCGGAAGCAAGGCCCACACCGCTACCACGTAGCCGATCGGGATCAGGTGGTAAGCCAAAAAGTCCAGCCGCGTGGCCACGACCGGCTGCTCGGTAAAGGTACTTCCCAGCACGCCGGTCAGGCCCCAGTAACCTACCGACCGCAGGACGAGCATGAAACTGTAGGCGCGGAAAGTAGCTTCGCGCACTACAAAAATGGCCAGCAGCAGCACAAAAAAGAGCCGCAGGAACACCATGCCGCTGGCAAAGCCGCTGCGCGCGGCGCCGTTCAGTTGCGCGGTATAAAGTGAGGACGGGTTGTGCAGAATAATGTCCACGCGCTGGCCCCGCTGGCTTTTTACCCTCAGGTAAATGGTCTGTTGCTCCCCGGCTCGCAGGTCGAGCGTGAAGCTGGGTACCCTGCCCCGGTAGTTTCTTTCGTTGCGCGGGACCAGCGTTCCGCCCCTCTCGGCTACATACTTACCCCCGCCTTCGGGCCGAAAGCACTCGACCAGTTCAGCCACGTGGTTATCCCACGCGACATACCATCGGCCCGCTCGCGGGCTTTCGTTCCGCAGGGTGAAGCGGTACCAGTAGGCAGCGTCGGAATAAGGAACCAGAAAATTGCTTTTTCCCACGGGCCGGAAATCTTTGTCCCGGGCTTCAGCCAGCGAAAGGCTCGCCGTCGTGTCCACGAGGAAGGAAGCCTGCCGGGAAATATCGAGTGGAAAATCGGCACTGTCGTTCAGCGCAATCGTCTGACCACTAACCTGCATCACTGACAATAGGGCCAAGAGCAGCAAGTAAATTTTCATCATAAATGGAACGGAACTAGCGGGTTTAGTTCATTGGCTGAAATCAGTTCAAAGTTAGTGAGGAAAAACGAACCCTCCCTACTGGGTGGAAAACTCGCGCTCATCCTGCCCAAACGGACATAAAAAAATCGTCGACTGGATTTCAGTCGACGATTCGGCATTATTGTTGGATCCGATCACTCAAATCCACGCCCATTCATAAGGTTGAGTAAACTGAATCGTCAAGTACCACCACTAGTGAATGTGTGTGTATAGTGGTTCAAAAGTAAAGGGGTGGACAGGCCGAAAAGATTCGGATAACCCACGCTGCAATGTTAGGGATAGTAGCCAAGAGCGGCTTGTCCTATTGTGCCAATCTCTTGCACTATTGTGCCAAATCCAGGAAAAGTGACTTGTCCTATTGTGTCAGACTTGTCCTATTGTGCCAAAACACCCCGCTGAAACGCTGCAAACGCAGAAAGCCGCCCCGTGACTACCGGGCGGCTTTCTGCGTTCAAAAATCAATTTTCAGGCGTTGTCGGTCGCCGCCCAGTCCGAAGGCGGCACGCCCATCTGCTCGCGGAAAGCCTTGGAAAAGTAAGACGCGCTCTCGAAGCCGGTCTGATAGGCTACCTCCGAAACGGTCATGCCGGGTTGTTTCAAAAGTTCGGCGGCGTGGTAGATGCGGATGCTGCGGATGAACTCGGTGGTGCTTTGGCCCGTAAGCGCTTTCAGCTTGCGGTGCAGGTTGGAGCGGCTTACGTTGAGGGCCTCGCACAGGGTATCGATGCCAAAGTTGCTGTCGCTGCCCTGCTCTTTAACGACGGCGATGGCTTTTTGCAGGAACCGCTCGTCGAGCGAATTCAGCGGCTCGGCCGGGTCGTCCGACGGGGCGGCCAGTTGCTGGCTATACTTTTGCCGCAGCAATTCGCGCTGTTTCAGCAGGTTTTTTACCCTGATTTCCAGTTCAGGGCGGTCAAAGGGCTTGGTGAGGTAGTCGTCCGCCCCAAGTTTCAGTCCAGCCAGACGGTCTTCACGGGTGGCCTTGGCGGTGAGCATAATAACTGGGATGTGGCTGGTGCGCGGGTCAGTTTTGAGCTTTTCACAAAAGCCATAACCATCCAGCCGGGGCATCATCACGTCGCAAACCACCAGGTCGGGTATTTCTTCAAAGGCCCGATTGAGGCCGTCCTGCCCGTCGATGGCTTCTATGACCCGGTAGTGGCCCTCAAATATACTGCCCATGTAGGCCCGCAGGTCGGGGTTATCCTCCACCAGCAGCAGCAGTGGGGCGTCAGGGTCGTTCTCGGCTGGCGGGGTGATTCCATTCGTCGGTAAGAGCGGCACTTCCGGGGCATATTTCGGCAGGGCGAAATCCGCCGGAACAGGTCCCTCGACCAGGTACTCCGCCCAGGTCTCGGCGTCGATGGGAACCGTCAGGGTGAAGGTCGACCCCCGCCCGAGTTCGCTCTCAACCTTTATTTCCCCTTCCAGGACTCTTACCAGTTCGCTGACCAACGCCAGGCCGATGCCCGTCCCCTCAGCGTTGTGCTGGCCGGGCGAATCCACGCCCGGCGTCTCCACGCGGTAGAAGCGGTCGAAGATGTGCGGCAACCGCGCCGCCTCGATGCCGATGCCGTAGTCGCGGACTTCCAGCGTCAGGTTGGTTTCGGTAAAGTCCACCCGCACCGTCACCCGCCCGTTCTCGGGCGTGAATTTAAAAGCGTTGGACAACAGATTGGTGACAATTTTTTCCAACTTGTCGGGATCGAAGCAAGCCTCGCGGACCATTGATTTTTGCTGGTGATTAAAAATAATGTTCTGGCTCTGGGCCAACGACTCGAAGGAGGCCAGCAACTGTCGGAGGAAGGCCGCCAAATCGGCGCGGACGATAGCGGGGCGCAGTTTCCCTGCTTCCAGCCGCGAAAGGTCGAGCAACTGGTCGATGAGCGCCTGCAATCGCCGCACGTTGCGCTGCATGGCGGGAATCAGGGCATTGGCGGGCTGCTGCTGCCGGAAATCTTCCAGCGGGCCAACCAGCATGGTAAGCGGGGTGCGGAACTCGTGCGAAACATTGGCGAAGAAAGTGGTCTTCAGTGCATCCAGTTCCTGGAGTTGGGCGGCCTGCTCTTCTTTGAGCGCCATTTTCTGCCGGGCGGCTTCCCGTTCCCGGCGGTAGTCGAGAATGATTTTGCCCAAAAACAACCCGAAGACGAAGATTTCGGCCAAAAACAAAAAGTAAGCGGCCGCAAAAACCCACTCGGCGTCGATGATGTTCACGTCCCCCAGCACCATGAAGCAATAACTTCCCAAGCCCAGCAGGAAAGGCACGGAATAGTACCAGTTGACCGGCAAGCGCCGGGCCACCGCGTAGAGGTAGAGTCCCAGGACAAAAAACTGGGAGAACAGAACGAAGTACTGGCTGGCCAGTAACCAGTACCAGCGGTAATCGAATGCGACGATGGCCCCCATCACCAACACCACGACCACGATGCCGTTCAGGACGACACGCGCCACCTTCGGCAGTCGCTCGGGAGGAAGCAAGGCGTTGACCACCAGTACGTACCCGATGGGGATGAAGTGATAGGACAGGTAGTCGATAAGCATGGACAGGTCGGGGTCGTCGGTCACGACATCGCCCATCGTACCCTGTATCCCCCAAAAACCGAGCGAAAGCAGCACCAGCAGGAAGCAGTAGGCACGGAAGGCTTTTTCCCGGACGGCAAAAATAGCCAGCAGCAGCACGAAGAACAGGCGGAGGAACACCATGCCGTTGGTAAAACCGAAATAGGAAGCGGCCCCCACCTTCCGGGCTCTTAAAGAAGTCTCGTCGTGGACGTTGACCGTCATCCGGTAGCCCCGTCGACTCATGATGCGCAGAAAGACGGTTTGCTGCGCTCCCGATGGCAGGTCGATGCCGAAGTAAGGAGATTCTCCCTTGACGTTTTTCCGACCGGGGGGTATCCGCGAACCGTCGGGCCGGTAGCATTCCGCCCGCTCTACGGTGGGATTGTCCCACTCGATGTACCACCGCTCCCGACTGGCGTCCTGATTGCGCAGGGTGACACGGAACCAGAAGACGGCGTCCGAGTACGGCAGCGGAAAATACGGTCGCCCCACGGGATGGAAGTCTTTCCCCCGCACTTCGGCCAGCGATAAAGTCGCCGAGGTATCGACAAATTGGGCCAGTCGGGCGGAGATGACGAGCGGGGTGTGGGTGGCAGAATCCAACCGAATCACCTGGCTCCGGGCCGTAAGCGAAAAAAGAATTAAAAGAGTGGTAATGAGGTGTTTTTTGGGCATAAAGCGGCCTTCTTCTTGGGTGAAGTTGTTTGAGACTCAACGTTATTCCAGAGAGGGAGAGGGCTGGCTATCGCAAAACTACGGCGGATATGAGAGAACTACTGCAAAAAAGATACCAATTTTGAACTCTCAACTGAAATAAACTAACTCTGCATCGCCGTCAATTTTTTATAAAACCCATCCTCGTTTTCCAGCAACGTTTCGTGCGTCCCGCGCTCGACGATGCGACCCTGGTGGAGCACCAGAATCTCGTCGGCGCGCTGTATGGTGCTGAGGCGGTAGGCGATCACCAGCACCGTACGGTTTTGCATCAGGATGGGTGATGGCTGACCTATTTTACGGCTGAATAACGGCAAGCCCTCCGGCGGGAGAAAATCTACGCCTACACCAGCCCCGACGAATCGACCGTGTTCAAAGGGCCGAAGACCATCACCACTATGCCCGTCATCCCCGGTTTTCAGTTTGTGGTGGCCGACCTGTTTGCCAGCGCATTGTAGGTAGTGATCGGAATCACAATAACGAAAATGCTCCCCTCACCCTCCTCCGACTCGACCCGCAACGCCCCGCCATGCCCTTTGGTGACGATGTCGTAAGCCAGCGACAGGCCTAGTCCCGTCCCCTGCCCAGTAGGCTTAGTAGTAAAAAACGGCTGAAAAATCTTGTCTTTGATAGCCTCGGGAATGCCATTGCCGTTATCGGCTATACGCACCTCCACGGTGTCGGGCAGTCTGTTGGTTGTCAACGTCACTCGGGATTCGTATCCTTCCGTCCCCAACAGGCTTCGCTCAGCGCAGGCCTGAAAAGCGTTGTTGATGATGTTCAATAGTACACGCCCAATATCCTGCGGAA
>JBBSKK010000307.1:0-4975 GCA_038256395.1 Cytophagales bacterium
ATCGTTGGGATTGATGGTCGACAGCGGGTTAATGGGCTGAACGGTCGGTAAACTACCCGCCAGGGCCCCGTTGTTGGTGATGGGTACCCCATCAATGACGTACAGCGGGTCAGAACTGGCGTTGATGGAGGAAGCACCCCGGATGCGCACCGTCACCCCGCCGCCGGGTGTACCCGATGTTTGATTCACCTGCACCCCCGCGGCTTGTCCCTGCAGGGCCTGGTCGAAGCCCGTGAGCGGCTGGTCGGCTATTTTCTGGGCATCAATGGAAGATACCGCCCCGGCAATGTCCCGCCGGTTCTGGGTACCGTAGCCCACTACCACTACCTCGTTCAGGGCTTTGTCTTCCGGAACAAATGAGACCTGAAAACTATTTTGGTTCCCTACGGTTATTTCCTGGGTTTTGTACCCTACGAAACTTAATACCAGCACCGGCACGCCCGTTTCGGGAATAGTCAGCTCAAATCTTCCTTCGGAATTGGTAGTGGTACCGCGCTGAGTACCTTTCAGGACCACGCTTACCCCCGGCAACCCTGCGCCGTCTTCGTCTGTGACTTTGCCCGTTATCGTTCGTTCTTTAGGTGCTTGCTCTTCCTCTGGTTTGGTGCCGAAATTTCCGTCGGACACCTGGCTGGTCAGCATGATCTGCCCCCCAATCACCCGGTAGGAAATAGCAAGCGGTTCCAAAACCATAGCCAATACTTCCGAAAGTTTGCGTTGGTCGGCCTTCACGCTCACCCGGCGGCTGGGCTGGATGACCGTGGAACTGTACACGAATTTGACATCGACTTCATTTTCTATTTTGGACAGTACTTTTCGCAGTTCGACGTTATTGGCTTTGACCGAAACGGTCCTATCGAGCAAGCCCTGGGTGTGGGCGTCGTGGGCGTACCCTAAGGTGAGGGTCAGGCCAATCAGGACAGTGTGCAGCAGGGTGATCCGCATGATTCGTTGCAGCAGCTTTCGCGCTCGTAATTGTTTTTTCATTACTTTTGGTTGTTTTTGTTAAAATAAAATTTGACAAAACGCCCTCTCCCCCATCCGCAAGGATGGAAACCCGACCAGGTTTCAGAAAGGGTACTACTCAGGAGTCGGAAGTGCTCGCAACACTTCCGGCTCTTTTTTTACCTACATCCGCTTCCCATAATCAGAATCTTCGTTCCGCGAACCTCGTAGGTGGCGTTGAGGGCGGCGCAAAGCAGATCCAGCTTGATGAACAGCGGCTGTTCGGTAATGTCGGCGGTGAAAAGACAGTTGCCCAGTTCTTCGTTTTCCAGGATAATCTCGATACCGTAGGCTTTTTGCAACTTCCCCACCACGGTAGCCATCGTGGCATCCTCGAAATCGAAGGTCACGATTGGGATTTGAATGACCGGGGCGTCGTCGTCCGGGGCAACGACCATCGGCTGCTCCACCAGGCTCGTCTCGAAGGAGTGGCTGGCTTGCGTGAAAACTACCCTTTGATTGGGCGTCAGGATCACCCCATTTTTTACTTTGTCCTTCGACTGCTCTTCCGGCGCTTCCCGCTGAAAGACAGACACCTTGCCCGTCAGCACCGAAACCTGCACCGAACGATTATTCTCGCCCGTTGCCACGCGGAAACTGGTTCCCAGCACCTTGGTGGTTACCTCCCCGGCGTTAACGAAGAAGGGTTGCTGTGGGTTACGCGTCACCCGAAAAAGGGCCTCGCCAATCAGCGTCACTTCGCGCCGGGTACTTTCAAATACTGCGGGATACTCCACGCGGCTGTGGGGAGCGAGGGTCACCCTCGAGCCATCGCTCAGGGTGAGTTCCATGGACTCAGCGGTGTCGTTGAGGCGCGTCACGACGCCCGTGGCCAATTGCGCAGCGGGGCCGTCGATTGCCAGTACTCCCGGACTTGAATTCTGGCCATCGTAAGCAAACCAGCCCAAACCCAGCAGCACAACTGCCGCTGCCGCCGCCCGCCACCAGCGACGAACGATAAGGGGACGGATTGGCCGTTCGGACTGGCCTTGCCGCTGCTGGATAGCCCGCCACATTTTCTCTTCGAGTTGCTGGTTCTCCGAAGCCGTGCGGACGGAGGGTTCACCGTCCAGCATAGACAACCATTGTTCCACCAGACGGCGCTCCTGCGGGCTGCAGTCGTCGGTACGGTAGCGTTTCAGGAGGGTAAGGAAGTGTTGCTTGCTCATAAGAAATGGATAGTCCTCTGCCCATACGACGGAGGAAAAGGGAAAGTCCGCAACTGATTATAAATTTTCGCGGAAAGTTTATATGAAAAAAGGATAAACGGCTGATATTCCTTCAAAAAGTACTAGTAGAAAACAGCCAAACGAGGAGAGAAAGAAAGCCGCTCAGTAGGGATTTTAAGGTTCGAGTGGCTTGGGTGTAGTGGTACTCGACCGTGCGTTCGGGCATATCGAGCCGCTCGGCTATTTCGCGGGTAGTCTTGTCCTCGAACTTTTTCAGGCGGAAAATCTGCTGCGTTTTTTCCGGCAGTTGGGCCAGGGCTTCCTCGATGGCTGCTTCCAGTTCTTCCAAAAAAATCGGGTATTCGGCGGGCAATGTCAAATCGGGGATTGAGTCCAGTTGGGCGGGTATGTCTCGTCGGTAAAAATCTATCACGCGGTTTTTTACCGACACGAACAGGTAGCTGCGCAGATTGGCAATACGCAGCGTTTGCCGCTTTTCCCAAAGATTGACGAAGAGTTCCTGCACGATTTCTTCCGATGCGTCGGTATCCTGCGTTTTTATGAAGGCAAAATCGTACAATTCCTGCCAGTACTTTTGGAAAATCCGGGCAAAGGCGTCGTTATCCTGCTCGCTTATCAGCGAGAGCAATCGAGCGTCTTCTTCGTCAGTATGGGTGTCCAGCGTCGCGATAAATTGGGCGGATTGAATTTTTTACACCTGAAATTCTGCCGAATTTACAACTTAATCTCGTTTTATTTTTAATACGGCTTTTTCCAATTTTTGGATTCTGGGTGGGCAGAGTGCAGGTGAAACCATGAAAATAGGAAAAACAATGTGAACCGAACTGTCAATTAAGTACTTATATTTGTACGTACACAGTAACTCATCACAAAGACCATGATCGCCGCCAACTACACCGAATTCAGAACCGACCTGAAAAAATTCCTCGATAAGGTCGAGGAAGACAACGAGACTTTAATCATCAAACGAGGTGTAGGCAAAGGAGCCGTGCTGATCTCACTGGATGAGTACAACTCCATTATGGAAACCATGCACCTGCTCAGTTCCAAAGCCAACGCCGATCGTTTGTACGAATCCATCCAGCAAATGAAGGATGGGAAAACGGTCAGCAAGGGTTTGATCGAAGGCTGATGCGTATCGTATTTACCGAAAACTCGTGGGAAGACTACAACTCGTGGCTAATCGAGGATCGGAATATGTTGAAGAAAATCAACGAGTTGGTCAAAGAAATACAAAGAACCCCTTTCACCGGACGAGGCAAACCCGAACCTTTGAAATACGATTTGGCGGGATACTGGTCGAGGCGGCAGGATCGTGAACATCGTTTGGTGTACCGGGTTGAGGGGCAGGAGATTTTGATCTATTCCTGCAAATTTCACTACGACCACTAAGGATTTTTATTCCCAAAAAGTCACTTCTTATTTTCTAGTCTCTCCCCCAAAATCCCCATCGTCTCCCGCTGCCGCTGCTCCACAAATTTCCGCGCCTTGGCCGCATATTGCCGGGCGGCCTCCGGGTCTTTGGCCATCGCCAGCACCGCCGGGACGTAGCGGGCAATGTCGGCCTCGTCGTCGAAGTCGAACAGCCAGTCGCCCAAGCCGATGTCGCGCCACATGAAGCCCTTGCTGGTCTGCTCGGCAAAGCGGCCCACGATGGCCGGGATGCCGTTGCCGAGGGCCATGATGGGCGAGTGCATTTCCAGGCCAAAGATTCCCGCCGAGCGGACGTAGGTACTCACGGCCTCGTCGGTGAGCCAGTAATGGTCGCGCCACACGACCTTTTCTTTCGCGTGACTTCCCACCAGGGTGAGAGCCGATTGCGGGGAATGACGCACATAAATTTTCCTGCTTCCAGTCCGTGTTCTTTCATGAATGCCTCTGCCGCGCGGTCATCGCGCAAGTCCACGGCAAAGGCACCATCGGGGCAAAACTCCATCGCCGAATTGTTTACACCCAGTTTTTTAGCCAAATCCATCGATACCGAATCGCGAAAAAAGGCGAAGGAGGCCGCGCTCAGCAACTCGATATCGAGCGGATTGGCCTCGACAACTTGTTTGAGATCGTCGCTATAAACTCCCGGAAAGGTGATGCCATACACACCGTAGGGCTTGCCCGTTTCGTCCTTCCAACGCTGCACGTCGCTACGGGCCACCAGCGAGGGGCCGGAGCCGTGCAGCAGGAAATTGCATTCCCGCATGGCGCGAGCAATGGTTTCCGGATCATTTTTTGTAAAAATTTCGAGTTTCGGAAAGCGTTTGGCCAGCATCTCCCGCACCC
The DNA here is from genome assembly GCA_038256395.1 of Cytophagales bacterium. Taxonomy (GTDB): domain Bacteria; phylum Bacteroidota; class Bacteroidia; order Cytophagales; family Spirosomataceae; genus Persicitalea. The sequence goes on from JBBSKK010000307.1 coordinate 4,473, forward strand.
CGTCGCCCACGTCGGTAGCCCATAGTCGCACCTCGACTTCGGGCAAGTGTTTTTCCAGTAAAGCCAAAACGCCCGGCGTGTGGCCGATGTCACCGATATTGACCGTCTGCCAGGACGAGCGGAGGACGAGTCGTTTTTGGGGTTTTGAACTTATGCCGGTAACTTTGGAAGCGAACCCATCCAGGCTTAGCAACGAAGTGGCCAGCAGGGGAATCGAAGTGAGAAAATCGCGGCGGCTGGGGGTTTCAAGACTCATCTTGGCGTATGGTTTGTTCAATTTATCAATCCTGGCGAGTCGAACTCGACCGTTTTGTACTGTGTCAGATTGCACGATAATAACATTTTTTTGAATATCCTACTGCTTCAGCCAAATCTGTTGTGACGAAGACCTTGCCATAAACCGGGTCATTGGTCACGAAAGGCACATCGGGCTTGTTCGCCACGAGCCGTACAGCTTTCCATCGCTTTTGTCAGTTTTGTCCAGTAATCAGTTCGAGACTACC
>JBBSKK010000308.1:0-4955 GCA_038256395.1 Cytophagales bacterium
ACCTACTGGCATATTTTATATCGAGGATTTGTTAAAAAAAATAAAATTCAATTCCAGCGAGACCACGTCGCCTTCGTGGCTACCGTCGAAACGCACCAGTTCGACGGGAGGAAACGGTGGACTGAGTTTCTCGAAGAGCGGTTCATCGAAACCGCGCCAAACGGCGGGGAGGGAAGCCGCTACGGGCGTGCGAAGCGTGATTTTCATTCCGGGAAAACACGCGCCGGGGCAAATAGTTTTTGTTTTGAACGAAGCGATTGCCCCGGCTGACTTGCGGAACCATGCGCGGTATGATACCTTTGGAGAAAGCCAACGATTCCAAAGTTATGAACGAAGCCCCGTCTGGCAAAAAAGACTGGCGGTACCAACTGCACGAAATCATCTACGAGTCGGACACGCGAGCGGGTAAACTCTTCGACGTCGTCCTGCTTTGGCTGATTTTGTTCAGCGTATTGCTGGTGATGCTGGAAAGTGTCGAAGAATTGAATGCTCGCTACTTCGCCTTTTTCAACATCGCCGAATGGATTATCACCATCCTGTTTACTATTGAATACATTGCCCGAATCGTGACGGTCAAGCGGCCATTCAGCTATATTTTCAGTTTCTACGGGCTGATCGACTTTCTCTCTACCATCCCCAAATACGTTTCCCTTCTGCTGGTTGGCACTCAGGTACTCGTAGCTTTCCGGGCGCTGCGGCTGTTGCGGATTTTCCGAATTCTCAAACTGCACCACTACGTGGGTGAATCGCAGCGAATACTAAATGCCCTGCGCGCCAGTCGCACCCGAATCCTGGTTTTCCTGTTTGCCATTGTGGTAATTTGCATCGTACTTGGTGCGGTCATGTACCTGGTCGAAGACCGTGAGAGTGGTTTCACCAGCATTCCCAAAAGCGTTTATTGGGCCATCGTGACGCTAACTACCGTGGGTTACGGCGACATTGCCCCGCAAACCGTCACCGGGCAGTTCATCGCGAGCCTGATCATGATTCTGGGCTATGCCATCATTGCCATCCCGACTGGAATCATTACCAGCGAAATGACCAAGGCCACTTCGGACGGAGAGCCCACCATCAGTACGCAGAACAGTTGCCCCAATTGCTCGGCGGAAGGTCATTTGTACAACGCCAAGTACTGCTACCGCTGTGGGACGTGGTTAAAGGATTATGAGAATACTTAGCTGCTTGATTGTAATTATTTGATTTGTGAATTTTTACTAATTTTTATTTTTATATGAAGTTCTTTTTTGCCGCTTTTATCCTGTCTTCAAGTTTCGGTCTGCGGGCGCAAACCACTGTCGGCAATGCATCCGACGATTTCAAAGTAATCGGCTACTACACGCCGCGTTCCGCCGAGCCGGAAAGTTTGCCACTCGATTACCTGACGCACATCAACTACTCCTTCTCCATTCCCGCCCCGAGCGGCGATACCCTCTTGCCGTTGCGAGACGACAGCATTTTGAAGCGCCTTGTCAAACACGCCCATAGCGGCAATGTGCAGGTATTTATTTCCATCGGCGGCTGGGGTATCGGCGACGGCGGCGGGGAAGACGGCCGCTTCCACCGCATGGCCGAATGCGCCAAGGGACGCCAAGCATTTATAAAAAGCACGATGGATTTGGTGAAAAAATACGACCTCGACGGCGTAGACCTCGACTGGGAATACCCGGACGAAGACAGCCGCTCGGCGGACGACTACGTGCTGCTGGTTAAAGACCTGGCCGATCAGCTCCACGCTCAAAACAAACGCCTTACCGCCGCCGTAGTGGCGCGGGGTAAGAAGGGTTATGGCGTGAAAGAAGAGGCGTTCCTGGCGATGGACTGGGTCAACCTCATGGCGTACGACGGCGATTACGGCGGCGACATAGTGAAGGCGCACTCGCCCTACGCCTACGCCCAGGAAAGCCTGAATTATTGGCTGGACGAACGAAAACTGCCCGCTGCCAAAGCCGTGCTGGGGCTGCCTTTTTATTCCAAATTGGGTTTCGGGAAATTCGGCCCGACCTACAAACAGCTCGTCGCCGACGGGGCGAGCGCCTACGATGATTACTGGAAAGGGGCGCACTACAACGGCATCAATACCATCGAGGCCAAAGTCCGGCTGGCTAAGCAGGGCGGCTGCGCGGGGGTAATGATCTGGGAAATCGGACTGGACACGGCGGACGATACGTCGCTTTTGGGGGCGATCGACCGGGCAAAGCAATAGGAGATTTCAACTACGATATTTCTTTTCAAAATTTCTATCAATCAAGGTAATATGAAACCATTACTTTTCGCTTTGGCCGTAGTTTTTGGCACGTCAAAATATGCATGTGCCCAGAATGAAAAAATGGAAGTGCTACAAGTAGCCCAGAATTTGCTCGACGCCATCGAAAAGGGCGATACCACCTCTTTCCGGGCGGTATTTCTGCCCAACGCCATGATTTACACGGTGCGCCAGAAAGACGGACAACCCATATCAGCCAACCGTTCTCCTTTTACTGACACTTTTCGGGCCGATGCCAAAATAAAGGAGCGCATGAAAAATAAGGGCGTGGAGGTGCAGGTACACGGTAACATTGCTCAGGTGTGGGCGCCGTACAATCTTTGGATCAATGATAAATTTTCCCATTGCGGCATAGACGTGTTTACGCTCCTCAAAACTGCCTCGGGTTGGCGAATCGCTGCCTTGTCGTACACGATCGAGAAAGAAGGCTGCGACTTGCCTTGATATCGGAAACCGTAAAAGGTCGGCTTTTAACTTTCTCCGAAGAACGAACCGGGCCGCCGGGCGGAATGCCCTCACATCTTCGGAATCCGACCTTTCGCCGCTTCCAAATCCTTCTGCTTATTGGCCAAATCGATCACCGATCCGGCCAAATCCGCTTTGTTTGTTTCCTGGTCGAGCAGGAGTTCTTCCAGTTTCTTCTGTGTACGCTCGATTTCTTTCACGATGCGCTCGTTGTCGCGCTCGAGGTTTTTGTGGTTTTTGTCGGCTTCGGCGTAGTATTCCTCGGCCAGCCTCACCTCGTCGCGGACTACGGCGTAAGCAGAAAAATCTTTCAGGAAATTCTCGGTGGCTGTGTAAGTACTATCGGTGAAGTTGGAGACAAAACGAATGCCCACCTTCACAGCCAAAAACACGTGGCTAATGTTGCGGGCCGACGAAACCTGGCTCAGCATCTCGACGGGTTCGGAAGAAATGGTGGGTACATTGGCCCGGTCCACCGTGACTACGCTACGTCGACTGTGGGTTTTGCCGTAGGTTTTCAGGTAATCCTTCCAATAGTTTTCCAGGTGGCGCGAGGGAATGCTGGAATTGAGATTCAGGCCGAAGTAGTCTTTGCCATTGAGGTTTTCTTTGCCGGGAAAAACGCCTTGGGCGCTTGCGGGCAAAGGGAGTAATCCGCCCAGCAGGACGAGGAGGTAGATTTTTATTTTCATGAAAATTTTTGAAAAAAGGAGGTGTAAATGCGTCTAAATATACGGCTTACGGGCCACAATGACAACTTTTCGCCCATTGAACAGTTCCACCGCGAACAGATATACGTCGCCGCCTTCCTTGAGACGCCATTTTTTGCGCAAGTCATTCACTCGTCCCGGAAAGTTACGCAAAGTCAAGTTGGCCTTACCATCGGGGGTGAACTCGGCCAAAGCGCGAGCTTCTGGTTTGCAGACGGCCACCACCTCGAAACTGCGGCCCGGAAAGTCCTCCAATAATTCCTCTGAGGTGTAGAGATGCGTGTTGACGGCTAATTTTGCCAAGGCGAATTGCGTCGCAACACGCTTGAAAGCGCCCGCCTTCAAGATAGCGGCATGGGGTTCGTACAGGTGTTTTAGCGGCTTTGCGAAATCCGGTGTGGCGTCGGCTTCTTCTCGTCGGGTAAAGTTCAGCCCATGCCGAATACTGCCGTCGGCATTCAAAATGCGTACTTTCAAGAGAATGTCTTCCGCTGCTTTAGGCGACTGCTTCAAAGTATAGAGCACCTCTTTGCATTCCCGATCGAGTCCGATCACATACACTTCCTGCACAAAAGACAACTGGTCAATGGCTAAATTAATATCCAGCAGCGGAGCCGTTTTTACCAAAATATTTGGGGCAGAACGGAATAGAATAGGCAACTCTTTGGTCAGGTCCGGAGTACAGTCGGCTAACTGCGCTATTTTGCGCTGACGGTCGTCACGGCGGGCGGGATCGGCGTAAAGCCAGTCGGCGGGTTCGGGCTTTTCAGATAAAGCCGCAATGGCGTCTTCCGCCCGTACCTCGATCTTGTCCGCCACGCCCAATTCGCCGAAATTGTGGGTCGCCGCTTCTGCCACTACTTTTTGTTGCTCGAAGTAGATGGTTTTTTCAAAACCTTGACTCATGTAGAAGCAGTCCACGCCCATGCCGCCCGTGATGTCGATCAGCTTTTTGCCCGAGACCAAACTCGCTTTAAAACGCGCCGTCGCCTCGGAAGAGCCTTGTTCCACCGAGAGGGGAGGAGGGAAGTGCAGCCGTTCATTGGAATACCAGGCGGGTAATTTGTGCTTTGCCTTTTGCCGGGCGGCAATTTGCAAAGCTACTTTTTTTAGGTCAACGTCCTGATAGCGATTGCCTTGCAGTAGCAAGTCGGCCACATTAGCCTCAATATGTTCTTGAACAAAGGTCCGCTCCCGGTCGGTGAGCTTGGGAAAAGAATCATCCATAAGGTAAAATTACGCCTTTCCAAGCTTTGGCTAAGGAATTCCTCCTGAACAAACCGATGCAAGCACCCAAAAAAAACGCCGCCCAGCGCTACTGGCGAGAAAACCTCACCTATCTGGCCATCCTGCTGGCGATTTGGTTCCTGGTTTCCTACGGCGCGGGCATCCTCTTCGCCGATGCCCTCAACAACTTCCGTCTCGGCGGCTTCAAACTCGGCTTCTGGTTCGCCCAGCAAGGCGCCATCTACGTCTTCGTCCTGCTCATTTTCGTCTATATCTACCTGATGAACAGA
>JBBSKK010000309.1:0-4945 GCA_038256395.1 Cytophagales bacterium
ACGACTACGACCGAATGCGCATCGACTACGCCCTGCGCCAACACGAGCAGTGGTACAGAGGCGACGGCATCTACGGCGACGGCCCCAATTTCCACTGGGACTATTACAATAGCTACGTCATTCAGCCCTACTTATACGATATTCTAACCGCCATTTTACCCAAAGAAAAGGTGTACGAAAAAATGGCGGAGGAGGTAACCAAACGGGCCATTCGCTACGCCGCGATACAGGAGCGACTGATTTCGCCGGAAGGTACTTTCCCCATCATCGGGCGATCCATCGCCTACCGCGCCGGGGCATTCCAGCACCTGGCCAACATGGCCCTGGTTCAAAAACTCCCGGAGAAAGTCATTCCCGCGCAAGTGCGCTCGGCCCTCACGGCGGTCATTCAGCGCACCACCGAAAGCCCCGAAACTTTCGACGCCAACGGCTGGCTGCAAATCGGCCTCCACGGCCACCAGCCCGCCATCGGCGAAACCTATATTTCAACCGGAAGCCTATATCTTTGCGCCACGGTATTGCTGCCGCTAGGATTACCCGATGGCGGTCCATTCTGGGCGGCTCCCGCCGCCGAATGGACCGCCAAAAAAGTGTGGGGCGGTGTCGATATTCCCACTGATCATGCGCTGTATTAGTGGTCTGGCTTCGGGCTTCGGCTTCGCTCAGCCTGACAGGGTCTGTCGGCTATCGGCTATCGGCTAAAAGTAGCTTATCATTCATCATTCATCACTGGTGCGCCAGCCCGGTCATCATTCATCATTCATCACTCATCACTCATCACTGGTGCGCCAGCCCGGTCATCACTCATCACTAAATGAAAAAAACTGTTCGCTACCAATTAATGGCCATGATGTTCATGCAGTTCTTCGTGTGGGGCGCGTGGTACGGCCAGATGAGCAAGTACCTCTTCACCCAACTCGACGCCACGGGCGACCAAGTCGGTAACGCCTACACGGCTTTTTCCTTGGCCATGCTGGTGGCCCCCTTTTTCGTGGGCATGATCGCCGACCGCTATTTTGCGGCCCAAAAAGTGCTGGGTATCCTAAACTTGTTGGGCGCGGCTATTCTTTTCTACGTCACGCAGATTCAGGATGCTGGCACCTTTTTCTGGGTCATGCTGGGTTACTGCCTGTCGTTTGCACCCTGCATTTCGCTGACTAGCTCGATTGCCATGCGACAAATGAAAAATCCCGAGCAAGATTTTCCGGCTATCCGCGTGATGGGTACCGTAGCTTGGATCGTGGTGACCAACATTGTCGGCTTCATGAATGTCGGCGATAATGTGATGATTTTCCAAATCGCGATGGTGTCGGCGGTGGTGCTGGGGCTTTTCTCCTTCACCCTACCCGACACGCCGCCCACGGCGACGGGCAAGGCAACTTTTGCCCAGATTTTGGGCGCCGACTCATTTGTGCTCTTCAAAAGCCGCTCGTTCGTGATATTTTTTCTGTCTTCGGTGGCAATCTGCATTCCGCTGTCGTTCTACTACGCAATGGCTAATCCTTCGCTGACCGACTCGGGCATGGTTTACGTCGAGAGTAAGATGTCGCTCGGGCAAGCTTCGGAGGTGATTTTCATGCTGCTCATTCCGCTGGCTTTCCGAAAACTAGGCGTGAAGTGGATGCTGGCATCCGGGCTCATCGCCTGGATCATCCGTTTCATTCTGTTCGGCTACGGCGATGGCGGCTCGGGTGAGTGGATGCTCTACGTCGCCATCCTGCTGCACGGCATCTGCTTCGACTTTTTCTTCGTAACCGGACAAATTTACACCGACATGAAGGCCGGGCCGAACATCAAAGCCCAGGCGCAGGGCCTCATCACGCTGGCCACCTACGGCATCGGCATGGGTATCGGCTCCAAGCTGGCGGGCATCGTGACGGATCGTTTCACCACCGATGGCATCAAGGATTGGACGTCCATCTGGCTGGTGCCCGCCGCCATTGCTGCGGTGGTGCTGGTATTGTTTTTGATTTTGTTCAATGATAAAAAAGCGGAGAAGGCCGTGGCGGCAGGGGAAGTAGTGGTTTAGTTGATAATTGATAATAAAAAGTTACTTTTCAGATCGTTATACTGTTCTGAATTCAGGTAAACTCCGTACCCTAAATTTGCTGAATCAATGCGAATATTCTTTGTTTTTCTCTTGCTACCTCTTTCGCTTCTGGCACAAAAACCAAAGCAACCCAACATCGTCATTCTTCTGAGCGACGATCAGGGATGGGGTGATTTGAGCGGGAGTGGCAATACCAACATCCACACGCCCAACATCGACCGTATTGCCAAAAATGGGGCCATTTTTGATCGATTTTTCGTGCAGCCCGTCTGTTCCCCTACCCGCGCCGAACTGCTCACGGGGCGTTACCATCCGCGCATGGGCGTTCGCAGTACGAGCGAGGGCGGCGAGCGTTTCAATCTCGATGAAACGACCATCGCCGACGCCTTCAAAAAAGCGGGCTACGCCACGGCGGCCTACGGCAAGTGGCACAGCGGGATGCAGTATCCTTATCACCCTAACGCGCGGGGCTTCGACGATTACTACGGTTTTTGCTCGGGCCACTGGGGCGATTATTTCAGCCCGATGCTGGAACATAACGGCGCAATTACGCAGGGCGAAGGCTTTTTGGTGGACGACCTGACCGACCACGCGATGGCTTTTATGGAGAAAAACCGCGACAAACCATTCCTGGTCTATGTTCCCTACAACACGCCCCACGCCCCCATGCAGGTACCCGACCGCTGGTGGGATGAATTTAAAAATAAGCCCATTACCATGCAGGCCGAAGCCGGGCTGGAAGAAGATATCGACTTCACCCGCGCCGCCCTGGCCATGTGCGAGAATATCGACTGGAATGTTGGGCGGATTATGGCGAAGTTAAAAGAGTTGAAGCTGGAAGACGAAACCATTGTCCTTTATTTCAGCGACAACGGCCCCAATTCCTTCCGCTGGAATGGTGGAATGAAGGGCAAAAAAGGCTCGACCGACGAAGGCGGTGTTCGCTCGCCGCTGGTGATGCAGTACCCGAAAATGATTAAGCCGGGAACGAAAATTCAGGAAATAGCGGGTGCCATCGACTTGCTCCCCACGCTGGTGGACATGGCGGGGATAAAATTCCAGCCGCCTAAGCCGCTGGATGGCGTGAGCCTGAAACCGCTTTTGGCTAAGAAAGGGAATTTTGACAAAAACCGCCTGATCCATAACTACTGGAATGGCAACACCAGCGTCCGCAGCCAGCGGTATCGGCTCGATAGCAAGGGAAAGCTCTACGATATGGTGTCCGATCCCGGCCAAACTACCGACATTTCCGCCAAAAAACCGGACGTGGCCGCGGAAATGAAAGCCGCCGCCACGAAGTGGAACGCCGAGGTGCTGCCGGGAATCAAAGGCCAAGATCAACGTACCTTCCCCGTCGGCCATCCTAACTTTAAGTGGACGCAACTCCCCGCCCGCGACGCCCAGCCCGTCGGCGGGATCGTGCGCTCGAACCAGCACCCCAACTGCTCCTTTTTTACAAACTGGACAAAACCGGAAGACGCCATCGTGTGGGACGTGGAAGTACTGGCCGACGGCGACTTCGACGCCATAATCTACTATACCTGCGCCCCCGAAAACGTGGGTTCGACCTTCCGGCTGAGTTTTGACAAGACTAATCTTCTGGCAAAAATCACCGAAGCCTTCGACCCACCGCTGCGCGGCATGGAAAACGACCGCGTGGAGCGGCCCGAATCGTACGTGAAGGATTGGAAGACTTTAAATATCGGGAGAGTTCACCTCGAAAAAGGCAAGGGCAAGATGACGCTGAAGGCGGAGAAAATTGCCGGAAAGCAGGTCATGGATTTCCGGCTGATGATGCTGGAAAGGGTGAAGTAATTCATTTTCTCACCGACGACCCCCGCACCACCAACTCCGCCTCAAGCACTATGGTTTTTGCTGAAAAAGTCTCCTCCTCGCCGCGCATCATGCCAAGAATCATCGCCGCCGCCGCTTCGCCAATCTGCGCGGTGGGCTGCTTTACGGTAGTAAGGCCGCTGCCGCTGTGAACCGCGATGGGATCGTCGCTGAAACCGACCACGCCCAATTCTTCGGGGACACGAATGCCTTTTGTTCTGGCAAGCGCCAGGATCTCGATGGCCGTGGGGTCGTTGACGGCAAAAATAGCGTCGGGCGGCTCGGGCAAATCCAGCAGATGCCGGGCGTAAATAGCGGCCTTTTGGGCGGTAAAATCGCCGTGGATAATGAGCTCCGGTAAATCAGGAAGATCGTATTTCTGCAAAGCCTCCCGGTAGCCACGCTCCCTTTCCTGGCTGATGAGCAGATTGGGGGGGCCTCCTAAGTGCGCGATGCGTCGGTAGCCGTTCTGAATCAGGTGTTCCACCGCTGCAAAAGCGCCCTGATAATCGTCTGCTACCACTTTGTGCGTTCCCAACCCTTCGACTACCCGGTTGAAATAAACGACTGGAATATCCCTTTTTTCAAAAGTTCGGAAGTGATCGTAGTTATTGGTTTCGTGACTCATCGACACCAACAATCCGTCTACTCGATTGGCCAGAAGTGCCTTCGTATTGGCAACTTCAATGTCGTACGACTCTCCTGATTGCATAATCATCAAATTATAACCTGCCTGCCGCAACACCCGTTGCGCCCCGACGATGACATTGGGGAAAAACTGGGTGAAAAACTCCGGTACTACGATGCCGACCGTATTAGTGCGGCTTTTCACCAGGCTATGCGCCAGTTGGTTGGGTTGGTAATCCAGTTCCTGGGCTTTGTCCAGAATGGCTTTTCGGGTATCGGCATTTATGTCTGGATGATTGTGTAAAGCCCGTGACACGGTGGAGTTGGACACGCCCAACTCCTGTGCAATGTCGATGATAGTGGTTTGGTGCCGTCGGCGACGTTCGCTTTTTTTCTCGACGTGCAGCGTGAAGTGATAGTCGCTATACTTACAGA
>JBBSKK010000310.1:0-4929 GCA_038256395.1 Cytophagales bacterium
ACGTGCTTTCCTTTACCATCGCCGAATTTTTCCGCCAAATCGCCACGCTGGTCGTGGGCGTCACGCTTATCTCGCTCACTTCCTGGAAGCTGACTATGTTCATGCTGGCCACTTTCCCTATCATGGTCGTAGCGGCGATGTTCTTTGGGCGCTTTATCCGGCGGCTTTCCAAGAAAGCGCAGGACGAACTGGCGGCGGCCAACGTCATCGCGGAGGAAACCCTGCAATCGGTGCAGGTCGTGAAGGCGTTCACCAACGAGCGCTTAGAGGTGGAACGCTACCGCTCGGCGCTGGATCGCGTGGTGGCTAACGCCTTGAAGGCCGCGACCTTTCGCGGTGGCTTCGTGTCGTTCATCATTTTTGCGCTGTTCGGCGGCATCGTGGGCGTAATCTGGTACGGGGCCAATCTGGTGCAGGTTGGGGAGCTGACCATCGCCGATCTGTTCACCTTTGTGCTGTACACCACCTTTATCGGCGGCGCGATGGGTGGCCTGGGCGATATGTATGCCCAAATCAACAAAACCATCGGGGCTTCGGAGCGACTGGTGGAGATTTTGGGCGAAAGTTCGGAGGTAAATCTTGACGAAGAAGAAAAAACAATCCCCGCCGTGGAGGGCAACATCGTGTACGACCACGTGGAATTCACCTATCCCTCGCGTCCCGACATGGCGGTGCTAAAAGGCATTTCTTTCGAGGTCGCGGCGGGCGAGAAGATCGCTTTGGTCGGCTACAGCGGCGCGGGCAAATCGACCATTGTGCAGTTACTGATGCGATTTTACGACCCACAGCGCGGTAAAATTCTGGTGGATGGTGTGGATATTTCGACCTATCCGCTCACTGGCCTGCGCAGCATGATGGCCATTGTGCCACAGGAAGTCATGCTGTTCGGTGGAACAATTCAGGAAAACATCGCCTACGGTCGGCCCGGTGCCTCCGCTGAGGAAGTGCGCGAAGCCGCCCGCAAAGCCAACGCCCTGCAGTTCATCGACTCCTTTCCCGAAGGAATGCAAACCATCGTCGGCGAGCGCGGCGTGAAGCTATCGGGCGGACAGCGGCAGCGTGTGGCCATCGCGCGGGCGATCCTGAAAGACCCGAAAATCCTGATACTGGACGAGGCCACGAGTTCGCTCGACGCCGAAAGCGAGCAACTGGTGCAGTCGGCGTTGGACGAATTGATGAAAAACCGCACGACCATTGTCATCGCGCACCGCCTGGCGACCATCCGCAAAGTCGACACGATTTACGTGATTCGGGAAGGGCAAATCGTCGAGTCGGGTTCACATAATCAATTGGCTCTAATCGACAACGGCCTTTACGCTAATTTGATAAAGTTGCAGTTTGAGACGGCCTCCTTAGTGGACAATGAATGATGTCCTTCGGCTACGCTCAGGATGACAAAAGAAGGTAAGTTTATCAAAAATCAGCAGGCATAATTTAGCGCATCAAGGTTTTGGGTGAAGTGAAAAGTATGGAACAGAGTTTTTCGCCCGCTGAGTATTTCAAGGCAAGATCAAAAGACGCCGCCGAAAAGGAAGAAACCGCGCAGCAGCTTTTCAACGGTTTGGCCGGGGGAAGGCTGCTGGCTTTTGTGAGCCTGGTGGTTTCGCTGGGCTTGTGGAGCAACCAGAATCAGCCGCTTTGGGGGATTGTGGGCTTAATCGCCGGAATCGTCTTTATCGTCCTGATGGGAAGGCAGCAGAAGGCCAAGCGGCGGCGCAACTTTTTGCGCAATCTCCAAACCGTCAACGCCGATGAACTGGCGCGGCTGGATTTCAAATTCCTGCGTCCCGAAACGGGGGAACAATTCGCCGACCCGCTCCATCCTTACGCCACTGACCTCGATGTTTTCGGGAAGCACTCGCTTTACCGACTCCTCAACCGCAGCCGCACCGACGAAGGCAGTCGCCGCCTGGCGCACTGGCTCACCCGCCCCGCCCCGCTGGACGAAATCCTGATGCGGCAAGAGGCCGTGCGGGAATTCAAACCCGCCGCCGACTGGCGGCAAACTTGGGAAGCTACCGCCCTGCTGCACGAACACGCCTCGCAGCAAGTGAGCGCGTTGCGGAGCTGGGTAAACGAGGTAATGGGCGAGTCGCTGCAAAAGTCGCTGAACTGGCGCTGGTGGCCCATCGTGACGGTGACGCTGGGTGTACTGGCCGCGCTGGGTGTACTGTCTAGTTGGTTTTTCTGGCTGAGTATTTTCTGGCAGGGATTTATTTTGAAACGCTACAACGCGGGCATTCAGGATCTCACCAACCGCACCACCGACCTCGGCCTGACGCTGGTCGCCTACGCCGACCTGCTGGAACTGGCCAATGACGCCCCGTACCAGTCGCGCTGGTGGCAGTTGCGCCTAAAGGCGATCACAAAAGCCCCCACCGCCATCCGCAGCGTGGGGCAGTGGTTCGCCCGACTCGACTACCGCCTGCACCCGATCTTCATCTTCTTTGTGGGAATTCCGTTTCTGTGGGATTTACACTGCCTGGCTGCCCTCGAAAAGTGGAAAAAAGCGCACGGGGCTGAATTAGCCGTGTGGTTGGAAGCCCTGGCCGACACCGAGGCGATGAATAGCCTGGCGGGTTTTGCCTTTGCGCACCCAAACTATCCGCTGCCGCAGGTGGCCTGGGAGGAAAACATCCGCATCGAAGCCGCGCAGTTGGGCCACCCACTCATTCCCGCCGATGCGCGGGTAAATAACGATTTCTCGTTGGTCGGAACGGGTCACACTATGCTGGTGACGGGTTCCAATATGTCGGGAAAAAGCACTTTCCTGCGCACGGTCGGCATCAATCTGGTGCTGGCGCAAATGGGTACCGTGGTTTGCGCCGACCACCTGGCCTGTGCGCCCGTGCAGGTGTTCAGCAGTATGCGGACGCAGGATTCGCTGGTGGAGAATACGTCGTCGTTTTACGCTGAATTGAAGCGTTTGCGGCAACTTTTGGAACTAGCCGGGCCGCGTTCGGTGGGAGAATTCGACTTGAAACTACCCATCTTTTACTTACTGGACGAAATCCTAAAAGGCACCAACTCCGCCGACCGCCACCGGGGGGCCGAGGCGCTCATCCGCCAACTGCACCCGCTACCCACCTCCGGCATGGTCTCCACGCACGACCTCGAACTGGGAGAATGGGGAGCCACCCAACCTTTCGTGCAAAACTTCCACTTCCGCTCCGACGTGCAGGACGGCCAGCTACATTTCGACTACAAACTGCACGAAGGAATCTGCCAGAGTTTCAACGCCAGCGAGTTGATGCGCATGATGGGGATTGCGGTGGGGGAGTGAAGAAAGCGTTACTCGATTTTCTCCCAAACTTCGTGGATAGGATCGCCTTTGCTGCTTTTACCGGAATGATCCCATTTGCCGTCGGTTAGCTTCCAATCGAAAGTCAAATCCGCGCCAACGCGGAAGCGGTCGCGGGAGAAAAACTGGATGTGTTCGGTGTATTTGCCGTTTTTGATGTCGTAGGTACCGCCGCCCGTGCCGTAAAAGCCCTTCACCGCCGGGTCGATAGCCGCCCACTGGAAGCGCGTTCCCGACAGAATTTTCAGCGTTTTGCGGGTGCCGGTTTGGTGGATTTCCATCATGTCGCCCGTGCCGTCCTTGGCGCGTCCGGTGATGTGCCAGGTGCCTGCCATCGGTTTGTTTTTGGCGTCGTCTACCAGCATCCACACCAACTCCTGGTCTTCGCCGCGCAGCGTCAGGATGCTGTCTTTGCGGATGACGGTGAAAACTACTGATTTGTTGATTTTGGCGGTGTCGTTCGTATTGAACTCGGTCGTGTAGGTCATCTGGTCGCCCTGCATCGTGAAGGGGCCGCCTTCGGTACGGTCGAAGTACTTGTTGAGGATGCTGTACGAAGCGATCATCAGGTAGTCGTCGGCCACGATGAGTGAGGCAATGCTATTATTGGGCTGCTGCGACCGCCACGCGCCTTTGATGGATTGGGCCTCGGCCAAGGAGGGAAGGAGTCCTTCGGCTACGCTCAGGATGACAAGGAGAAAGAATGCTTTTTTCATGGGGAGTAGAGTTAGGTTTTTGAGTGGGGAAGGTACTCAAAAATTGTTCCAGCGACTCTACCCGTGTCGCAGCACTGCGTTCAGTTCTTCCTTCATGGCGGGGCGGCGGGGATTTTGCTCTTTGAGGGCAATGGCCAGCAGGTCGATGGCTTCGGCGGCCAGGGGAATGTCGGTCTTGATGGCGATCATGAGGGTCGCCAGGTTGTGGTAGGCGGTGCGGTCCGCTACGCGTTCGCCCCATTTTTCCAGCAGGGGCAGGTACAGGGCCGTCAATTCTTCGGGATAAAGTTTGCCCAGATAGGGACGCACCTTGTTAAGCATATCGAAATCGGGGTTTTTCTGGACAAGTTCGAACAATCGGGGCCAGAGCTTTTCCTCGATGAAAATACGAGACAACGCCAGGAACATATCCATCTGCGGACTCGACCAAAAGCCCTTATTTGGCTTTTCTTTGGCTTCTTTGGTCTTTTTCTCAATGAGGTTTTCGCGTTCCTTTTCCCATTCGGCGACGGAAAAAGTGTTTTTCCATTTTTGGTAAAAATTCAAATCGAACTGTCCATCGAACGCAAATCTCTTGGCAAAATGCCGGATTTGATTCGTGTCGTGTTCCAGTTCGGCGATGGTCAGCAGTTGTTTTTCCCAATCGTGTACCGTGCCGGGGTGTTTCAGCCGCTCGGCCACCAGGATGCCTTCGCTGAGCAGCGTTTTGGCTTTCCGATAATCTTTTTGCTCCAATGCCTCATCCACCACGCCCTGCCTTACCTGAGGGATGTCCATGCTGGCTTCCACGGCTTGGTTCACTTCTTCGGTGCGGCCAATGCTGCGCAGGAAATCGATTCGGCTAGTTTTGAGTTGCTGCCGGAGATAGCTGTCCGCGTTTTTATCCAGGCGATCCAGGACGGTGAGGTACAT
>JBBSKK010000311.1:0-4906 GCA_038256395.1 Cytophagales bacterium
CAAGTTCGTGACCACGGGCATTACTTTCGACGTGAACTCGGCCAACATCAAGCCCGAGTCCTACGCCGTGCTGAAAGACATCGCCGAAACTTTAAAGGAAAACGCTTCGGTGAAGGTCAAAATCATCGGACATACCGACTCTGACGGCGACGATGCCGCCAACCTGGCCCTCTCGAAAAAACGTGCCGAGTCGGTGAAGGAAAATCTGGTGAGCCAGTTCGGTATCGATAGAAGTCGCCTGGAAACTGATGGCAAGGGCGAAACCGCTCCCGCCGCTCCCAATACTACCCCCGAGGGCAAGGCAAACAACCGTCGGGTTGAGTTTGTTAAAATGTGATGACTCATTCCGGCAACCGATACCGAATTTCCACCGCCGTCCCGGCCACTTCCCCGTCCGTACTTACCAAATCACGAACGTCTATTTCAATTTGTGAAGCAAAATTCTTGTTAAAAAGCTCCACGCGCTTGTTGGTGATTTTCATTCCGAACGACTTCTTGGCCGTGGCCGAGCGGCTCTTCACCTCACGGGCTTTGTCACGGCCCACGCCGTTGTCTTCTATGGTGAAAATGCAGGCGTCTTCTTCCTCCGAAATGCGCACGACGAGTTCTTTGTCGGGCTTATCGCTGTGTAACAGGCCGTGCCAGATGGCATTTTCGGCGAAGGGCTGCAGCAGCAACGGCGGCACGATGATTCCGTCGGTGTCGAGGTGTTCGGGGACGACGATGCGGTACTGAAAGCTGTCGCCGAAGCGCCGGGCCTCGATTTCAAGGTATAGCCTCAGGGCTTCCAGTTCTTCGCTGAGTGGAATGGTGTTCTCGCGGGAGTTTTGCAACACCATCCGTAGCAGCCGGGCAAATTTACCGAGATAATCGCTTGCTTTCTCGTTCTCATTGTTGAGTACGAAGTAGCGGATCGTGTTCAGGCTGTTGAAGATAAAGTGCGGGTTCATCTGCGCCCGCAGGGCCTGCATCTCCATTTCGCCGAGCTGAAACTCAAATTCCGACCGCAGGTGTGCTTCCTTCTGTACTTGCATAGCCTCCGACATCGCCATAACCTCCTTGGTACGTTCATCCAGTTTTTCGGTCAGTTCGCGGTTGGCACTTTTCGTGATTTCTTGATTCAGTCGCAATTGGCTGACGTAGGCCCGTTGATTGGCGTTACGTTCGCGTTCCAGCACCCGCACGTTGTAGCCGAGGGCAAAGGAAAAGCACATGATTTCGCCTAGTACACCGATTTGAAAATGATTGATGGGAGAGAGGGTGGAAAACAATTCGATTTCTACCAGATTTAAACTTAATAGGGTCGAAAGCACTACGCCCGTCAGGAACAGCGCATTCCCCACCAGAAAATAACCTAGCAGCGGCGAGCGGTTTTTTTGGATAATCCGTGCCAACATGACGAATGTAAAAAGCAGAAGCACCACGCGGTCGAAGGCCAGCAAAGCCGCCTCGAATTCCCTCTTCCAAACAAAAGCTGAAATGGGTATCAAAACCAGGCCGTAAACGATCAAAGCTTTCCAGAAAAAACTAAGAAACTTATGCAGGCGCAGGTCGTAGTCCTTCATCCTCAACAGGCCCATACTGAACCGAATGTACAGTGCGGTGTAAAGCATCTGGATCGGTTCATTGAGGACGGCCACGACCTTGGGAAAGCCCCCAACCCAGTAGCCGAGGAAAAAAAGCGAGTCGGTTTTAGTAGAAAAATAAAGGGCCACGCCGCCCAAATATAAGCCGTAATAGAGATAGAGCGAGTCGCGCGTGGTGATGTATAAAAAAGCCACGAAGAGGAAAATTGACAGCACTGCCCCCAGAATAAGGACGCTTATATAGACCCCGTTGAAGTTGCGGGAATACATCGACCAGAAATCATTTTTCAGTCCTTGCTCGGTTTGGAGCCAAATATTGGCGTCGGATTGCGGGTAATATTGATTTTCCAGTTTTACCAAAAATGAAAGTCGCTGTCCCGCCGCCAAATCCACCGGCAGGCGGCAGTTGTCGAAGCGGTAGTCCACTTCGTCGTAAGGTACGTGGGTGCCGACCTGGCGGTGCGTCCAGGTTTTAAAATTATTTTTTGAATAATAAAAATGTACGGCGTCGTTCTGGGCAGTCGATTGAAAAATGCGGCGTTGCGGACTGGGCAGGTCGTTGAGCAAGTCGAAGCGAAGCCATTGCACGCTATCGCGGCTGACGATACTGCTATTCGGCGCTGGAAAACGAAAGGTACGATTGTCCAGTGTGTCGGTGGGAGTGTAGTCGTAGGCAGTGATGCGCCAGGCCGCCAGATCGAGCAGGGAGGATTCCGCCGTAACTTCGGACAGTTTGATGGTAGGGACGGATTGGGCCAGCAGCAGCGACTCACAAGAAAGTAGTAATATCGCCAGGAATAATAGTTTCCGCATGACTGGGTTTCGTCCGTTCTGTATTTCAAGTCACAATATACGCAATGGAAAATTTTCGTAGGCGGTCTTGCAGCAATTTGGTTATTTTTGAGAAATAATCAGCACCCAAACATCGCTTCTTCATGATGCCAAAACTCAAACGCCTGCTTTTTCTAGTCACGCTCGGCCTGTTTGCCGTAACTTATGCCGCCCAGGCCCAAACCAAACCTGCCAAGAAGCCCGTCACCGATGCTTACCGAAACGCGCAGTGGAAACCCGAAAAAGGGAAGTACTATTTCAGCCACGCGCTGATTTATGAATACACCCGCAAGCGTGACGATGAAAAGGGCGAGTTGTGGATTTACATCGATCCGATCACGGGGACGATGTGCTTCCAGCGCGAAAGCAGTTTCGGTGCTACCGACGACATGAACGAGGTGATTCTGGCCCTGCCCGATGGGAAAATGATCGCCTGCGGCAAAACTGAGTCGGGCAAGAAAATCCGGGAAGCCTTCCAAAACCGTTCGGTAAAGCCCGAACTTGACGAGGTCAAATTGCAGCAGGAAACGTTCCGGGAGCAATGCAAGCCCACCGGAAACAAGCGCAGCGAGTTCGGTTGGGAGAGCGAGGAGTACGTATTGTCGTACCTCAAAACCAACGAAAGCACCAAACTATGGCTGGCCGAGGTGCCTTTCAACGTCTATCCCCTCTACGCCTTCGACGAATGGGAGGGCGACGCCCAACTCCCTGTTTCATTTAGCTACATCTACCTGCTGGGACCTCGCCAACTCGTCACCGAATCGGACGATCAGTACGGATCGTTGAAGCTAGTCAGCTACGAACCCAATCCTTTTTCTTTGGATTTGAATCAGTATGCCAAGCAATATTGAGGCTGCTAAGAGATTTGACAGCTTTTTGAAAAGTTGTCAAATCTCAAGCATTTGCCTCCTGCTCGGCTTGCACTTCGGCCAGAGGACGGAAATTGGGCGGCACGACCTCTTCCGTCGCTCCCGCTTCGTAGGGGAACACGTCCAGAATTGGCGTGAGGTTCATGTCGGTCGTTTCGTAGGGAATAAGCATCGTACGCTGGCTTTCGGTGATCCGTTCCAGGGCCTGAGTGATGTCCTCGGCGTTCAACAGTACGTAGTTAACCACTTTTTTCTCCTTCCCGCTCTTTTCGTCGATTGAGTAGAATACCACCTTGGCCTTGAACCACTTTTCGCCGCCTTCAAAGGAGAGCAAATCCGCCAGCCGCATACGCGTGATGGCCGTGACGGTGAAGTCCGTGACGCCGGTTACGATCTGCCCGTAGAGCCGCGCCTCAGCCTCGGTGTAGGTGAGGGCGTCCACCAGGTAGGCCTCGTTGGTGGTTTTGAGCCTGCCGTTTTCGTCTTCTTTTTGGTAGCGTATTTTTCCTAAGTACCAGCTTGCCATGTCAATTAATGATGAGTGATGAGTGATGAGTGATGAATGGGGCGGGTTGCGTATTTACCCCACTTTTGCCAATAAAAAAGAGGCAGGCGGGGTTTGGCCGTCTTGCCTCTTTGGGGTGGGCAAAAGTACGTTTTTTCTGGCTTTTTTGCCAGGGAAATTCTTCCCTGCCTTCGCCCTGCACTCATCCAGAAAAACTTATGCCAAAAAATATTTTTAAACTGTCTCAATCAAAGCCAGTCGTAGGGCGTCGGTAGTTTTTTACAGACGTTGCTTTAAAAAATAAAAAACCGACCGAACGCAAGGGGACGCAGTTGGCGTTCTAACGTCTATTCATAAAACCATAAAATCAAGAACCAATGAAGAAATTAATCAGCGCGGTCGGCTTACTGGCCGTTGTCGTTTTCCTTACCCAGTGCGGGGTCAGCAAGCAGGTGAAGGAAGCCAAAACCTTTGGCGATTGCCGCTACGCCATCACCTCGGTCGATAGCATCTACCTGGCCGGAACGGATATCCGCGAGTTCAGAAACATCAAGAGCATCAAAGATTTGAACCCGGTCAATTACCCGCAGTTGGGTTTGGCCCTGCTTCGTAAAAAGGTGCCGTTAGACCTGCGCGTTAACCTCGACATTGTCAACCCGACCAAAAATTTGGCGGCAATCAACCAATTGGAATACATTGTTCTACTTTCCAAAAGCGAAATTTTCAAAGGTATCCTGAATCGGCGTATCGAAGTTTATCCCGGTACGGGAAGCACGAAGGTTCCCATTACCCTCAGTACCAACGCCTACGACCTAATCGCCAACGACCAAACCCGCGATAGCTTCGTGGCCATGATCCAGTCGCTCTCCGGCAAAGACGACACCAAGCCCGCCGTCCTGACCGTCAAGATCAAGCCCACCCTCTCCGTCGGCGACAAAGCCGTCAACTACCCCGGCTACATTACTTTTGAGCAGGAAATTACCTCGAATATGGTGCTGGGGAAGTAAGAAGAGGAGGAAAGGACGGGGCCGCCCGTGCGGGAGGAGGAGAGGATAAAAGGATATTGTTGTCCCAGTCCTTTCCTCCTTCTAAATTAAACTCCCGCCTTCAGCGCC
>JBBSKK010000312.1:0-4898 GCA_038256395.1 Cytophagales bacterium
GGTGGCCGTGGCGCGTTCCAGCAATTTGTCAAAATCGGCCACGTAAGCCGAGGGAAGGCGTTGGCCCGTAAAAGTGAGATTACTCATGGGGTGGGGGAGGGAATAGACTGTTTCAGGATTTCGATTTCGGTCAGCAGTTTCTGGCGCTCGGCGGCAATGAATTCATCGAGCGAGGATTTTTGGATGATTTGATACAAGTTCGATTGCTGACTTTTTTCGATAAAGGTAAGCAGATCGTCCTTTTTCTGACGCAGCGAATCCCAAATCCGTTTCAAAGTTTCTGAGTCGGTGGGTGCATCCCAATCCAGGCCAAAAGCAATTCCCTCACACAAACTTTGCCAAATTTCCCGCACGAGGTCGGCGTTCCGGTCGCGATACGCGGTTGTAAGGCGCGACATCAGTTCGGTGGCCTTTTGCTGTTTTTCGGGATTGTTGAAAAACTTATCGGGATGCGCCATCACGCAAGCCTCGCGGTACTGCTTTTTCAGACTGAGCTCGTCCACTTCATTTTCCAATACCTGCTGCCTTTCCTGGAAGGTATCGAAAAGATTTTCGGCTTCTTCCACCAACCGCTGTTGCTCTTCGGCCTGTTGGCGATCCACGGCCTTGGCGGTTTGGCTGGCTTTGTAAACGGCCAGGATAGCCTGCACCCGAAGTTTTTCCCGGAGCAAATCCCGCAAGGCCAGTTGGATATAAATGGTGGCGTATTCGAGCTTGTTTTCCAAATCCGCCTTCTCGGTTTCTAACTGGGCAACCTCGGTTTCAAGCAGCCGGATTTCCATTTTGAGCGACAAACTGGGATCGATCAAGCCGTTTTCGACTGGCGGGGCAGTACTTGGCGTTTGCTCGATACAGGTGACCCGTTTCAGGCGCGTCATTCCCTGAAACCGCTCTATATATTGTTTGGCTAAGGCTTGGTCATCGAAAATGACGACACTTTCGCGGTTGTGCCTGGCGGCGTTGTTCGTCCAGTTGTAGCTGCCAAAAATGACGTAGCGCTGATCGATGACGCAATATTTTTCGTGATTGATCCCCTTTCCTCCCCGCTTCGTGTGGAGATACAGCCTTCCGCCAAAGCGCACGATGATTCTATGATCAAAAGGAGCCTACTCGTTGATACCATCGTCCTCGATGCCAATAGAAACCGCCACGCCCGATTCGGCTTTGAGCCGCAGTTGTTCAAAGAGCGTCTCATCGGTAAACCAGGGAACGTTGACCAGAATTTCGGAATCGGCCTTTTGAATATACTGGGTAATTTCTTCGGCGATGTTTTGGAAAACGGGTTGGGGAGCTACCACAGATGGGGCGTTTGGGGGCTATTGGAGGGGGAATATTATCCGAATGTGAACTAGGGCGTAAAAAAGCCGTAGGCTTGGCCGGTATTGTAGCCGCCGACTTCAGTCGGCGGAATCGAAGATTTTGACAGTCAATAAGTTCCGTAGGAACGACGGATTTGACTTTATTTTCAATAATGTGGGCCATTCCTACGGAACTCACTTCTTGGTATTTTGACCTTTGACCGCCGATTAAAATGGCAGCGGCCAACCGTCGGCGGCTACAATATCGTCCATCCCAACGGGATTTAAAATATATTAAGTGACTGAAAGACAAACAATTAATCTCATGGTTCGCGTTAAAAAGTCCTTATTGATGATACCATTCTTCTTCGAGGTCGATGCTGGGGTCCAGATGAGCAGGCATTGAGCCTTTTCACATCTTCAAAATCGTGAACTCCACCCGCCGGTTCCACTGCCGGGTCTCCTCGGTAAGGTTGCTGGAAATGGGGTTGGCCGGCCCCCAGGCTTTGGTTTGGATGCGCTGCACCTCGACGCCCCGGCTGGTAAGGAACTTCTTCACGGCCAGCACCCGGTCTTCGGAGAGTTTGACGTTTTTCTGCCAGTCGCCGACGTTGTCGGTATGCCCTTCCAGCAGAATCTCCATGGTAGGGTAGTCGGTCATCATCTTCACGATGCGCTCCATTTCCGGCTGGGAGGATTTTTCCACGTCCGCGCTGCTTTGGGAAAACATGATTTGGCTGAGGCGGATTTTCTGGCCTTCCTTGATGGGCAGCATCAGAATATTCTTGCGGATAATCCGGAAATTCGATTCGTTGGTCAGGTTTATCTCTTCCGTGATCGGGAAATAGCCCTTCTGATTGGCCGTGAGGCGGTACAACTCCTTCAAGGGCAGAATCATCTTGAATTCGCCCGTTTCGGGTTCGAAGGACGCGCGCGCAAACTCCTCATTGGTATTCTTAATGTCGGCCACGATGTCGGCGCTCAGCAACTGCTTGGTCTCAGCGTCCAGCACGTTGCCCGAAATGATGGCCACGGGTTCCGGCTTGATGGCGGGGAACAGCCGCACGCGGAAGATGTCTTCCTCACCCAGCGAATTTTCTATCGAACTCAGATAGGCGTAATCCGCCGATGCCGGAATATTGAAGTAACCGTCCCAGAGCGGCGTGTTGATGGCGGGGCCGAGGTTCTCCGGCTCCGACCAGTTGGTCCAGGTGTCGTCGAGGCGGCGGCTCAGGTAGATGTCGCCGCTGCCAAAGCCGCTGAAGCCGGCGGAGGTGAAGTAGAGCGTCTTGTCGTCGGAGGCAATAAAGGGCGACCACTCGTTATCCGGGGTGTTGATGACCGAACCCATGTGCTTAGGTTCAGACCACGAATCGTCGGGTTGCAGGAAGCTGACGTACAAATCTTTGTTCCCCTCCGTGTCACGCCGTTGGACGGAAAGCACCATGACCTTTCCCTTTGCCGAGAAGGCAAATTCGGTATAATTATTTTTCTGATCATTGTAATGGTTTTTGATGCGGCATTCTTTGGGAAAACTCCAGCCCTCACGGGTACGGACTGACTTGGAAAGCCCATCGACCATACTTCCATCAGGTCTATAGACATTGATCAAATAGACCGTCTTGCCATCGGGAGAAATGCCCGTAATGGCGTTGTCGCCGTCGGTGTTGATCGGTGCTTTGAGATTCGCGGCCTCCCCCCAGGTATTATCGGCCCCTAAACTCGAAACCCACACATCCTGCTTGTCGGGGTTGCCCGTATTGCCGGGGTACTTGCTCCGGGTGAAATACAGCAGCCGACCGTCGGGAGAGATCACCGGCGCTACTTCCTGGCCCTTACTGTTCACGGTTTTACCCAAATTTTCTTTCTGCAAATCTTTGGGTGTGTCGGCGGTCAGCCGAATGGTGGCCCGCATGGGTGCCGTGGAGCTGGAAATGCCGATGGCGTCGATCTGATTGAAACCGAGTACGCGCGAAGGCTGTAAAACTACCTTGATGGCGTTGACTTTGAGTGAGGAATCAGAAGGAAAAATATAGGTCATTCGGCCCAGTTCCTTCGAGGGGGATATGGAATTCTCGACCAACAAATGTTCGCCGGACTTTTCATCGTAAGCAAAAACCCGCACGATGGCCCCGGCATTGAAGTTTTCGGCGATGGCCACCTGCCGCAGCGGAATCGTTTTCTCGAAACCTACCTTGATCCATTCTTCGTCCACGGAGTTGACCTGCGCGGGTGACCAGGCGCAGGGACTATCGCCGACGCTCGGCAGCTTGTTGGGACGACCCAGAATTTGCACCGCGCGGTACTCCTTGCCGTAGGGGCCGGGGCGGTACTCGGAAGAGTAGCCTAAAATCTTGGAAGCCCACTGCTCCTGTGCGCGGAGATCAGGCGATGAAAGCAGGAGGAGAATGATAAGTGTGAGCGGCCTTCCAAAAATGGGCCAGTTCGACGTAACACTGTTCATGAATATTGTGTCCAAGATTATTGATTTAACGAAGCCCATCGGCACATCCATACACTTTTTTTCTCAGTCAATCAGAAAAAGCGTGGGCTGAGATTTCCCCGGAATTCAAGCCAAAATCAAGCCAAAAAACGCATTATTCCGACTAAAGTATTAAGCCTTTCTTACTTCCCATGGTTCCCCACATTGGGCGTAGAAATCTTGTTCCCGTAAAACAAAGCGTTGAAAAACAGCCGGGAAGTCCCCAGCCAGGTACCCCGGAAATTGGGGTTGTCGGCAAACATGATGACGTTGCCGCGTCCCCGGCTGTTCATCAGCAGACCCGCCGAATTGGCTATTTTCTGCAAAGTTTCAGGGTGGACGTAGCCATTGAGCAACGGCGCGGCGTCGTACTTGATGACAGTGTTGTACGGGCTTTCCGCCACTTCCAGCAGGGTGTTGCTGTTGCGGTACAGCGCAATTTTCCGATCGGGATAGCCAAAGGCAAGCGGGTTGGTGTTGTCCAGATCAGCCGAGAAAATGGCTCCGCCCGTATATCGTGAGCCTTCGTTGTCGGCGGCTTTTTCGTAGTCGATGCGGGTTTTGGTTGCGGTGCTGTCTTTATCTTTCAGTTCCCTGATTTTGCCCTTGGCAATCTGGTTCTTCATTGCCCACTCCGAAGCCGATTTGAAGGTAATGAGCGTGCCGCCCGTTTCGACCCAGGCTTTGATTTTATCCAAAAACTTAGCGTCGGAGGGATACTGACCGCTCACCATCACCATGACATCGTAGTCGTTCAGGTCGACGCGGCCCATTTGATCCATATCGACCTTCGTAATCGGCATCCCCACGTAATTGTCCAGCATATACCACACCTCACCCGCCTCGTACTGGCTCGTCCCCGACCCAATCGGCATCAGGACTTTGGGTGCCTTGACGGTGCCAAAATTATTGCTGCCCAAGTCCACGCCTTCGGTGCTGTAGCCCGTTTTGACGGAATAAAAATTCACGCCCGTGTTGGCGACGATTTCGTTCAGTTTGGCAAAAATCGTGTCGCTGGCTTTCTTCTGCGTCTGCACCGGGATAATTAGCGTACCGTAGCTGAACGCCTTGTCGCCCTGGTCTGTCGTGATGCGAAATGGTTTCTGTCCTACTTTCAC